>NZ_JBQSXR010000003.1:0-275640 GCF_052378395.1 Brachybacterium sp. AOP29-B2-41 | reverse complement strand
CCCGATCCGCCACCTCACCCCGATGCTGAGAGGACGCGGCCGCGTGCTGCGGACCAAGCGCAGGTAGTTCGTCGCGAACGCCACCCCGGCCGACACGCCAGCCAGGAACGCTGCCGTCACCCCGACAGATCTCGCCCCGGAGAGAGCAGCAGGCTCGCCAGCGAACACGAAGGCGCCAACGACGATCCCCACGACAAGCGCGACAAAGGCGAACGCCAGCGCACGAGACTCGGCCGCCACCGCACCACGTATCAGTACGCGCAGAGAGTCCGGAGATGAGGATTTCTTCTCTGAACGTCGAGGCCCGCGAGGGCTGGACTTTTCTTCCGTGAGTGAAAGGTTCATCGGTGTCCCCGCGTTCGTTCCGCGAGGCGAGTTGGCGACGGCACGAGGTCGGGGTGGTCCCGCCACGTTCCTCCGGCAATGCTCATGACCATCGCGTTGGCCGTAGCAACCAGCGGCACAGCGAATAGTGCTCCGGGGATGCCTGCGACGATCGATCCGCCTGCAACGGCGAGGACGACCGCGAGGGGGTGTACTTTCACGGCGGAGCCCATGATCAGCGGTTGCAGGACGTGTCCTTCGAGCTGTTGGACGAGGAGGACGATACCCAGCATGATCAGCGCGATCACCCATCCGTTGTAGACGAGTGCGATGAACACAGCGACCGCGCCGGTCACGACGGCGCCGATGACGGGGATGAAGGATCCCAGGAACACGAGCACGCCGATCGGGATAGCGAGCGGGACTCCCAGCAGTGCTGCGCCGAGCCCAATGCCGACCGCGTCAATGAACGCGACGAGGATCTGCACCTTCACGAACGACTGCAGGGTCGCCCATCCGGCACGTCCCGCCTCATCGGTGGCCGGGCGGGCGCGGCGCGGGAACAGGCGCACGATCCAGGCCCAGATCCGATCTCCGTCGATGAGGAAGAACAGCGTCGAGAACAGGGCCAGGAGGACGCCAGCGAGGACATGTCCCACTCTGGAACCGAACGCCGCAGCCCCGGACGCCAGCGCGGCGCCATCCTCCTGAATCATCGTCCAGACCTGTTGGACGAAGGCATCCAGGTCGGCCCCGGACACCTGCAACGCAGACTCCGCAAGGAACTTCCGGAACTCCGTGAAGGACGCCACCGTCTGCTCAGCAAGTCCTCCAAACCCTGACGTGATCTGCGTGACCACCAGATACCCCAGTGCTCCCACCACCACCAGAACGCTCAGCTCGGCGAGAGTGATCGCCGCCCAGACTGGCCACCGGTGCCGGGCCAGAAAATTCTTGAACGGGACGAGGAACGCAGCCAGCACGACCGCGACCAGCAGCGGGATCACCAGCAACCTCAGCTGCACCACGAGAAAGCCGATCACCGTGAGCACCCCGACGATCGCGAGGATCCGCCACGACCATGCGCCGGCGATCCGCATCCCCACCGGGAGCACCTCAGCCTCCGTCGTTGACCAGGCCTGCGGTTCCGTGCGTCTTCTGAACAGCGGCATCTACCCATCCTTCCGGTCGATGTCGCGAGCTGCGGGGACTCGGCGTGCCGCGTCCCGGGCAGCAGGAGCCACCGCGGCGGCCGCGATCGCGATCGCACCGGCAACAGCGCAGACCCAGAACCCCCCGGTGAACGCAGCATCCGCCGGTGGGGACTGATGCACGATCAGGTGCCAGCTTGGTTTAGGCCGCCAGGGTGACGGTCGGGTTCATGATGGTCTCGTATTCGATGGGGGTCAATCGGCCCAGGCGGGCCTGACGCCGGCGGCGGTGGTAGGTCCGTTCGATCCAGGTAATGATCGCGATCCGGAGTTCCTCACGGGTGCGCCAACGGCGCCGGTCCAGGACGTTCTTCTGGAGTAGCGCGAAGAAGGATTCCATCGCCGCGTTATCACCGGCAGCACCGACTTGGCCCATGGATCCGATGAGGTGATGCTGGTTCAGGGCGTGGACGAACTTCCGGGATCGAAACTGCGACCCGCGGTCTGAGTGAACAATGCAGCCAGCAACGTCGCCGCGCCGGGTTGCCGCGTTGGCCAGGGCGTTCACCGCCAAGCGGGCCTTCATCCGGTCACTCATGGAGTAGCCGACGATCCGGCCGGAGAAGGCGTCCTTGATCGCGCAGAGGTAGAGCTTGCCCTCATCAGTCCAGTGCTCGGTGATGTCGGTCAGCCACAGCTCGTTGACGTCATCGGCAGTGAAGTCCCTCTGGACGAGGTCATCGTGGACAGGCGGTCCCGGACGTTTCCCGTTCTTGGCGCGCTTCTTCCCGAAAACGGACCACCACTGGTTGTCGTGGCAGATCCGCCACGCGGTCCGCTCGCACATGACCTCACCAGCCTCAGCGGCTTCGCCGGCGAGGAACCGGTACCCGAACTCCGGGTCGTCGCGGTGAGCGTCCAATAGCGCGTTGGCTCGATAGGCCTCGACCAGCTCGGCCTCGGTGACCTGCTGTTTCCGCCAGCGGTAGTAGGGCTGGCGAGAGAGCTTCAGGACCCGCAAGGACACCGCAACGGGGATCCCGTCGGCGGCGAGCTCGCTCACGAGCGGGTAGAGGATTTTCCCGGCAGATTCGCCTGGGACAGGTATGCAGCAGCACGACGCAGGACCTCGTTCTCCTGCTCCAGCAGCCGGTTCCGGCGGCGTAGCTCGCGTAGTTCCGTTGAGTCCTCACGGGTCTTCCCGGGGCGATTGCCGTCGTCGATGTCTGCTTGGCGGATCCATTTGTGGAGCGTCATCTCGTGGACGCCGAAGTCCTTCGCGATCTGCGCGATGGTGACGCCGTCCTCGCGGGACCGGGCGACTCGCACGACGTCCTCGCGGAACTCCTGGGGGTAGGGAGCGGGCATGGTGCACATCCTTCCAGGCCGCCCAGTGGGCAAGCCAGATCAGATGTCACCTAACGGTGCGGCAGTCCCCAAGGGAGAAGACACAGGAGGGCAGATGACCAGAGCCATCCAGAAGCGGACGCCACTGCCCACGCCGGTCAGGCTCGAGGACGCCCAGAACGTAGGCACTCTCCTCGCGGCCAGTCGCTCCGCCGAGACCAGACGCTCCTACGCCTCCGCGATGCGCACCTTCACGGCCTGGTGCCAGGAGCGCGGCTACCCAGGTCTGCCCACGGGCCCGGAGGTCGTCGCGTCCTACATCGCGCACCGGTCCACGTACGTCGCACACTCGACGATCTCCCGTGACGTCGCCGCGATCGCCGCCGCGCACCTGGACGGAGGCCTCGATGACCCCACCGCCCACCACGGAGTCCGCCAGGCACTCCGCTCCGCCGGCAGGACGCTCGGGACCGCACCCTCCCGTCGAGCATCACCTCTGACGACCACCCTGATGCGTCAGATCATCGACGCGATGGACGACCTTGAGACCGCGACCGGCAAGCGCGACCGCGCAATCCTCCTCCTCGGACTTGCCGCCGCCCAGCGCAGAAGCGAGATCGCGGCACTCACCACGAACGACATCGCCCGCCAGGATGCCGGCCTGCTGCTGCGCATACGCCGCTCCAAGACCGACCAGACCGGGAGAGGAGACCTCATCGGCATCCCCCTCGGCGCCCACCCCGAGACCTGCCCGGTGCTCGCACTCGAGGCGTGGCTCGAAGCCAGCGGCAGACGCCTCGGAGATGGAACCCCCGTGTTCTCCCGGATCTACAACCACTCCCGGATCGCCAACGCTGCATTGTCGGACCGCTCGATCGCCGGCATCATCCAGGCCCGCGCCGCAGCCGCCGGCACCAGCGGGAAGGACTACGCCCACACCGCAGGAGTCGCCCAGACCTGGGTCTCCGGGCACTCACTGCGTGCCGGACACGCGACATCCGCCGCAGAGGAGGGCGTCGACCCGATGGCGATCTCCCGCACCACCAGACACCGTCGACTGGACTCCCTCGCACGGTACGTGCGCCCCGCCAGCGCCTTCGAAGACTCAACAGCGGGCAAGATCGGCCTGTAGGTGCGCAGCCGTTCGAGCTGACAGAGGGAACGCAAGCACCCGGATCTCTTCACGACTTGACGAGGCACCTTACCGCGTCAGAGGCCTCACTTAGCTTGATCTCGGCCTCGTCTCCTCCTTCGCGGGCGGCATCGAGTACGCAGTGGTGGAGGTGGTCGCCGAGTAGGCCCAGCGCAACGTTCTCCAGCGCGCTGTCCAGGGCAGAGATCTGGGTGAGGATGTCGATGCAGTAGACGTCTTCGTCGATCATTCGGGAGATCCCCCGCGCTTGACCTTCGATGCGCTTGAGACGATTGAGATAGCGGGGCTTGTCCTGGATATATCCGTGAGGCCCGCTGTGACAGGCATGGCCCTCCGCGGTTTTGGGGACTGTGTTCATGAGTGATTCCGCTCGGTGAGACTGGGTCCGCGGCGAGCGCGGACGGCGGCGACGGTCGCCTCCGGGCGAAGGTCGAGGCGTCGCAGGAGCTGGGCGTTCAGGGCGACCACGATGGTGGACAGGGACATCAGGATCGCTCCGACGGACATCGGCAGCACGAACCCGATGGGGGCGAGGATGCCCGCCGCGAGCGGCACGGAGATCAGGTTGTAGCCGGCAGCCCACCAGAGGTTCTGCTTCATCTTCCGGTAGGCGCCGCGGGAGAGCTCGATGACCGAGAGCACGGAGCGTGGATCGGAGCTGGCCAGCACGACCCCAGCGGAGGCGATCGCGACATCGGTGCCGGCACCGATGGCGATGCCGACATCGGCCTGAGCAAGGGCAGGGGCATCGTTGACGCCGTCGCCGACCATCGCGACCTTCATGCCCTCCTTCTGGAGCTGGGCGACCTTCGAGGACTTGTCCTCGGGCCGCACCCCGGCGAAGACACGGTCGATACCGAGCTCCTTGCCGACGCTGTTCGCCACCGCCTCGGCGTCACCGGTGATCATGACGACCTCAACCCCCAAGCTGTGCAGGGCATCGATGGCGTCGCGAGATTCGGGGCGCACCTCGTCGTGGAGCTTGAGGCCGCCGATCACCTCGCCGTCGCGGAGGACGTGGAGGATGATCGCGCCCTCCTGGCGCCAGGCCTCAGCCTCGTCGACTTCACTCACTCCGGTCTCCTCGAGCAGTCGGGGACCGCCCACGCGGATCTCGTGCCCGTCCACCTGGGCACTCACGCCCAGCGCAGGGGTGGAGCTGATGTCGGAGCCCGCAGGGATCTGCGCTCCTTCGGCCTGAGCCCTGGCGACGATGGCGCGGGCGAGCGGATGCTCGCTCTCCGCCTCGGCGGCAGCTGCCAGGGCCAGCACCTCGCTCTCGTCCGCACCGCGGGTGATGATCTCGGCGAGAACGGGCTCACCCTTGGTGAGAGTGCCGGTCTTGTCGAACAGGACGGCGTCGACCATGCGCATGGCCTCCAGGGCAAGGCGATCCTTGACCAGAACTCCGCCACGAGCAGCACGCTCGGTGGCGATCGAGACCACCAACGGAATCGCGAGCCCCAGAGCGTGGGGGCAGGCGATCACGAGCACCGTCACCGTGCGCACCACGGCGGCATCGGGCATGCCGAGCAGAGACCAGGTGATCGCGGTGATCACGGCAGCGCCGAGAGCGAACCAGAAAAGCCACGCCGCAGCGGTATCTGCGATGCGCTGCGCCCGGGACGAGGAGTTCTGCGCCTCGGTCACCAGGCGCTGAATGCCGGCGAGGGCGGTCTCGTCACCTGTGGCGGTGACCTCGATGCGGAGGCTCGAATCGGTGGCGACGGTTCCCGCCACGACGGAGTCACCGGTAGAGCGCGTCACGGGACGGG
Organism: Brachybacterium sp. AOP29-B2-41; assembly: GCF_052378395.1. Taxonomy (NCBI): domain Bacteria; kingdom Bacillati; phylum Actinomycetota; class Actinomycetes; order Micrococcales; family Dermabacteraceae; genus Brachybacterium; species Brachybacterium sp. AOP29-B2-41. The sequence goes on along the minus strand of NZ_JBQSXR010000003.1, from coordinate 269,890 downwards.
ACTCGCCGGTGACCATGGACTCGTCCACGTCGGCGCGACCCTCGCGGATCGTACCGTCGGCCGGGACGCTCGCCCCCGGGCGCACCAGGACCAGGTCCCCGTGCTGCAATTCGGTCGGCGAGACCCTCACGAGCTCGTCGCCGTCGATGCGCTCTGCCATATCGGGCAGCAGCGCGGCCAGGGAGTCGAGTGCGGACGTGGTCTGGGCGAGGGAGCGCATCTCGACCCAGTGGCCGAGCAGCATGATCACGATCAGCAGGGCGAGCTCCCACCAGAATTCCAGCTGGTGGTCGAGAATCCCGAGGGTGGCTCCCCAGGAGGCGATGAACGCGACCGTGATCGCGAGCCCGATCAGCAGCATCATCCCGGGCTGACGGGAACGGATCTCGGAGACGGCGCCGGTGAGGAACGGACGGCCACCCCAGACGTACATGACGGTGCCGAAGAGCGGGGCGATCCATAGGGAACCGGGGAAGTCGGGAACGCTGTACCCGAGCAGCATCGCGAACATCGGTGAGAACAGGACGACCGGAATCGCGATGATCAAGTTGATCCAGAACAGCCGCCGGAACTGTGCGACGTGGTCGCCATGGCCTGCGTGCCCACCGTGCCCGGCGGCGTGGCCCTCGTGTCCCGAATGGTCTCCGTGAGTTCCGTGGTCGTGATGCGCGTCGGGAGCGTCGTGCTCAGCACTGCCGGAGTGGGCGTCCTGAGGCGTGGGGGAAGGATGAGCGTGCTGCATGCCGGGTCCTCCGTGGTCTCGACCGTGTGTCTGGTTGCCAGCGTTCATGCGTCCGACCATATACCCCTAGGGGGTATATGTCGAGGGGTCGGAATCCGCTGTGACCATCGGCGTGATCGAGGCGCGGAGGGGTGGCATGACATCCCTCTAGTCGGCGCCAGAATCCAAGCCGCTGACTCCGACCAGATGGCCCGCTCGCCTTTGATCGAGGCCCAGGAGGGCGACACCAATGTCGACCTACTTCGGCGCCGGGGGCCGGAACCCACGGCGTCAGGGCGCGTAGTCGATGCCGGTCATCATGCCGACCTCCTGGTGGTACGCGTTGTGGCAGTGCGCTGCCCACCGGCCCGGATTGTCCGCATCGAAGTCGAGAGCGAACGATTCGATGGGTGCCATCATCACCGTGTCCTTTCGGAGCCCCGATGGCAGGGCGATGGTATGCCCGTGGATGTGGAGGGGGTGACTCATCATCGTCTGGTTGGTCGCGATGATGCGCACCCGCTGCCCCTCACGGATGCTCAGTGGAGTGTTCTGCCCGTAGGGGGCGCCGTTGATGGCCCACTGGTACGGCTGCATCGAGCCTTGGAACGAGAGCCCGAGCTCGGTGTCAACTGCGCGGTCCTCGAGTCGCGCCGCCTCGGCCGGCTCCAGAGTAGATCCGATGAGGGCCTCCCCGTCGAGCTCTCGGACCCGGACGTCCGCAGCGGGCACTTCCCCGGCACCGGTCCTCAACACGGCGAGCCCCTGGCCGCCGCTGGTCTTCCCGACAGGACGCGCCACCAGAGGGAACATGCCGTCCTTCACGGTGACCACCACGTCGTACCGCTCGCCCATGCCGAGATAGAGCGCCTTGGCGGTGACCGGCTCGACGGCGAATCCGTCAGAGTGGGTGACAGAGAGATCGTGATCTCCGAGCGCGAGAGCGAAGATGGTGTCGGCGGAGGCGTTGATCAGGCGCAGGCGCACGCGCTGGCCGGGCTTCGCCTCGAAGATCTCCGGCGCTTCGGGGATCCGGCCGTTGAGGAGGAAGTGGGGGTAGGTCACGTCGCCGGCATCGCCCCAGGGCTCCTCGCCCATGGGCATGTCGCCGTGGTCCATGCCTCCGGATCCCCCGTCGGCGGGGTCGTCGCCCATTGGCATGTCGCCGTGGTCCATGCCGCCGGAATCCGAGGGGCTGGCACCGGTCAGCGCAGCCAGGACCTCATCGGGAGTCTGCCCGGTCCCATCGATCCAGTCATCGAGGGTCACGATCCATTCCGCGTCGTAGTCTCCGGGTTCGTCGGGGTCGTCGATGATCAGTGGGGCGTAAAGCCCGCGGTCGAGCTGCAGGCCGACGTGGGAGTGGAGGAAGTACGTGCCGGGATCGGGGGCGACGAATTCGTAGGTGTAGGAGGTGTTCGGCTCGACCGGATCTTGCGTCATCCCCGGCACCCCGTCGGCCGCATTGTGCAGTCGGATGCCGTGCCAGTGGATCGTGGAGGCCTCGGGCAGGCGGTTCTCGAGCGTGATCCGCAGCAGAGCGCCAGCTGTGGCGCGGATCAGCGGCCCGGGGAGGCTCTCGCCGTATGCCCAAGTAGAGACCGTCTTCCCTCCGAGGTCCACCGTCGTCGGCGCCGCGGCGAGGGCCTGGGTGACGACATTCTGACCGGCCTTCGGCGTCAGGGCTGGAGGCGGCGGGAATGCTCCGGCGTCGGTCGAGGTGGTGCGGTTACCGCATGCCGCGAGCGTCAGGGCTGCTGCGCCGAGACCTCCGGTGAACACGGTGCGGCGGGAAACGGTCTTCACAGGTGCAGTCCTTCTCGAGTGAGGGGGTGGTGTCATGGCCGAAAAGCCGTCAGGACCAGTTGTCGCTGTTGTTCGAACTCGTTGGCCGTGATTTCGCCTCGTGCGAGGCGCAGTGAGAGTTCTCCGATCGCCTCGTTCTCGTCCCGCGCGCGTCGGGGGCGCCCGGGCAGCACGGTGCATGCCAGCAGCAGTGCCGAGGCCCAGAGGAGAGCGAGCAGACCGGCGACTATCACCCACATCAGCCACGACATCGCATCGGTAGGCATCATCGAGCAGCTCCCTTAGTGGGTCGAGTTCGTACGCGGCACGGTCCACATCAGATTCCCCCGGGGCGGGCGAAGTTCTCGTCGAGAGTTCCTCAAGATCTGGTCCAGATAGTCCGTCTGCGCCTCCGTAGACACGCGATCTCCAGGGACGGGGACCAGACTGGAGCCATGAGGAGTGAAACGGATCGAGCAGCGGCGATGGTTCTCGTCGTCGAGGACGAAGCCGCGCTGTCGGATGTGGTCCAGGCGTATCTCGTGAAGGCCGGCTACGCGACTGCGAGCGCGCGGAGCGGTCCGGAGGCGGTGGAGGCAGCCCGCACTCTGTCACCGGACGTGATCGTCCTCGATCTCGGCCTGCCCGGGCTCGACGGTCTGGAGGTGATGCGCAGGATCCGCGCCTTCTCCGACTGCTACGTGCTGATCACGACGGCACGGTCAGAGGAGGTGGACCGCCTGGTGGGGCTGTCGGTGGGGGCGGATGACTACCTCACCAAGCCGTTCAGCGTGCGTGAGCTCGTCGCTCGGGTCCAGGCCGTATTGCGCAGGCCCCGCGCCGATTCCGGGACGGCGTCTTCGGACACAGTGCGCACTTTTGGAGAGCTCGAGATCGACACAGCTGCCCAGGAGGTGCGGCTCGCCAGCCGGCCACTTCCGCTGACCCCCACCGAGAGGGGACTCTTGATGACCCTGGCGCTCAGTCCTGGCCAGGCCTTCAGTCGCAGACAGCTGATGGAGGCCGTCTGGGGAGACAGCTGGCTCGGAGATGACCATCTCGTCGATGTGCACATCGCCAACCTCCGACGAAAACTCGACGAGACGGCTGAGTCTGCACGGTTCGTCACCACGGTGCGCGGTATCGGGTACCGGATGGGGAAGGGGTGAGCTCGTGACCGCACCGAATACATCTGTGCGAACGGTTCGCCCTAGCACCAGCTTGGCCTCGCGCCTGATGATCGGCCAGCTCATCGTGCTGCTCGCCGGCGCGCTCACCATCACGGTGCTGACGGTGATCATCGGGCCCGCCGTCTTCCACTACCACCTGCTCCAGACCGATCTCCCGGTGGGCAGCGACGAGCTCGTCCACATCGAACGCGCCTACCGTGACGCGCTCGCACTTGCCCTCGGGGTCGGACTGGTGGTCTCCCTCCTGGCCGCCGGCCTGGTCACCTGGAACCTGGCACGACGACTCCGCCAGACGCTTCACGGCCTCACCTCGGCTGTCGATGAACTGTCCCGCGGCCACTACTCCACGCGCGTGCCCTCCGTCGGAGCCGGGACCGAACTCGACTCCCTGGCCGCCACGCTCAACGACATGGCAGCGCGCCTGGACGCCGTCGAGGAGACCCGACGCCAACTGTTCTCCGACCTCGCCCATGAGCTGCGCACCCCCATCGCCACCCTCTCGGCACATCACGAGGCGATGGCCGATGGCGTCATCGAGCCGGAGGCAGCCATGCCCATCCTCGCCAGCCAGACCATGCGACTTTCGCGGCTGGCTGACGACATCAGTGAAGTGTCCCGGGCCGAGGAGGGCCAGCTCCCGGTACAGCTGCACCCCCTCGCCGTCGACGACCTGCTGGAGTCGATACTCCCGGCATGGGATGAACGGTTCGAGACAGCGGGCGTGGCACTACGACGAGAAACGGCCCTGCCCCACTCCGTGACGATCCACGCGGACCCGGACCGCCTCGCCCAAGTCCTCGGAAACCTGCTGAGCAACGCTCTACGGCACACTTCCCCCGGAGGCACCGTCACGGTCTCGGCAGCCACCCACGGCAGCACGGTGGAGATCACGGTAGCGGACGACGGCGAAGGCTTCACCAATGAGGACCGGTCAAGCCTGTTCGAACGGTTCTTCCGCGCCGACAGCTCCCGCACCCGTGACAACTCCGGCTCAGGCATCGGCCTGACGATCAGCCGCGCCCTCGTCGATGCGCACGGCGGGACCATGGCCGCAGCCAGTGAGGGGCCCGGACAGGGAGCCACCTTCACCATTCGGCTTCCTCGTGCGACCGCTGACCGCTGAGCCCGCCGCGCACGGCGGAACGCACCCCTCAGACGATCGTAGTGAAGTTGCCGATCCGCACCTGCAGGAGAGCCATCCACTGCTCCCACACGCCGGTGACCAGCAGGAGTCCGATGGCGATGAGCACGGAGCCACCGACGATCTGTAGCGTGCGGCGATGCCGGGACAGCATTTTGGAGATGCCGAGGGCGCGCCGGAACACGAGGGCGAAGAGGATGAACGGGATCCCGAGCCCGATCGCGTAGCCGAACGCGAGGAGTGCGCCGCGGCTCGCGGAGGCCTCCCCGAGGCTGAGCGCGGCGACCGCGGCGAACGTTGGGCCGATGCACGGAGTCCAGGAGAAGCCGAACGTGATCCCGAGCAGGGGTGCGCCGGCGAGTCCGGCATCGGGGCGCTTCCGGATCCGTTTCTCACCGGAGAGACGGGGGAAGATTCCCACGAACACCAGTCCCATGAGGATCACCAGCACCCCGGAGATCCGATTGATCGCGCTGGTGTACTGGACCATCAATGACCCGAGGGCGCCGACGAAGCCGCCGATGACCAGGAACACCGCAGTGAATCCAGCCACGAACAGCACCGCGCCGGCGACCAGGCGCCACGGACGCTCGCCCGGATCACTGTTGCTACGCGGCCCGGTGCCCGGTCCGGTGAGGCCGGTGATGTATCCCAGGTAGCCGGGGACCACCGGGAGCACGCACGGTGAGAGGAACGCGACCAGACCGGCAACTGTCGACAGGAGAAGGGCTGCGGCCAGGGGTCCGCTCAGCACGGTGGTGGCGAAGAGTTCATCCATCAGGCACCCTCCGCCAGCACGGCATCCAAAAGGCTCTCGAGAGTGCTCTGGTCGGCTGCGCCCGTGATCCGGGCGGCTACTCGTCCTTCAGCATTGAGGATCAATGTCGTGGGGACCGCGTTGGGTGAGACGCTGCCGTCCATCGACGTGATCACGACCCCATCGGGGTCCGGGATGGAGGGATAGGTGATGCCGAAGGTCTTCTCGAATGCGGCGGCCGGTCCGGCCTTGTCGCGGGTGTTGACGCCCACGAACTCCACGCCCTGTGAACCATATTCGGAGTGCACGGCCTTCAGTGCTGGTGCTTCGACCCGGCACGGCGGGCACGAGGCGTACCAGACGTTGATCACCAACGGTGCACCGCGCAGCGCCGTGGAGTCGAAGTCGTCACCGCCGTACGTCGTTCCCCGGATCTCCAGAGAAGCGGCGCGGCCCTCAGGGGGGATCTCCACGACGACCCCGTCACCGGAGACGTACCCGGCGTTCGCCTCGCTCGCGGCATCCGAAGAACTGCTGCACGCCGCAAGTAAGGGAGCAAGGACGAATAGACCGCCGCTCAGGAGTGTGGTCCGCCGACTCGGGCCGACCCGAGCCCCGCTCCTCATGAATGGGTCGGTGACGGGGCGTCGAAGTGCGGTGCGGAGGCTTCGTCCGATCACGTCAGTTGAAGACTGGTCAGACAGGTCAGATCATCCTCCGCCTGGGTCGAGATGGACGCGGACCCCGTGTAGCCCTCGAGAGTGCACGTGAGCTCCGCTGTGATCCCGCGCGGCAGCCAGAAACCGATGAACCCGTTGTCGTGAGTGGTGCGAGTGCCCTCCTCGAGGATCTCGCCCGAGCTGCTGTCGACCACGCTCACAGTGAGCTCGCGGCTGCGGAGCTCCCCGCGGCACGTCGTCAGACTGTGGAGGGCGCACTCGTGGGTGGTCTCCACGAACGGGGCCACCGACAGGTAGAACTGATCCTGCGGGAGGGGCAGCTCGGCCTCCCGCCCTGCATCGTCTTGGAGCTGAAGAGACGTCGCAGTGACGCTGGCGATCAGGTTCTGCGGTCGCTCGGCCACCGGGAGCGCTTCGAGCCGGTCGATGATCTCGTGCGCGTCGGCGTCGGCGAAGCCATGTTCCTGGAGCAGCTCCTGATCATCCGTGATGGATGGGGGCTCGGACCCGACGGTGCCGCAGCCGGCGACCACGAGCGGGAACAGGACGGCACCGATCGAGACCGATCGTCGGGGCACCCGCACAGTGCGACGACCGGGCCCATCCCCGGAGGAAGCGAATGCACCTCGAGGGCTCGACGGGGTGGTCATCACGCAGGCTCGATCTCGCTCTCGACGACCCACTTGTGGTTCGTCATCATCATCCCGTCGGCTTCGTAGTCGACCATGTACACAGTCTCTTCGGTGGCTCTGTCGATGGTGGCTTCAGCACCCTCCATACCCGCCATGTGATCAGCGGTGATGACCACCTCGGTGCCCTCCGCCAGCGGTGCCTCGCCCGGGTTTTCGAGCTCTTCGTGAACGACCCACTTGTGGTCAGTGACCGGCTCGCCGCCGTCGGTCGGGGTGAAGCTGACCGAATAGGTCGTGGTGTCGAAGGCACCGGAGATCGTCGCCGTCGCTCCCTCCATGCCCTCCATGTGGTCCGCCGTGAGCGTCACCTCTGTGCCGACCGGGAACTCAGGATCCTCCGCAGGCGCCATCCCCTCCGGTGCAGGGCCGCCATCCATCGGGTGCTCCATGCCCCCGTGGCCACCACCATCGGACGCCTCCGAGGCTTCGGACCCACCGGACGTCTGACCGTCGTCAGACCCGCTGTCGGCGCAGCCGGCAAACACAATCGCACCGGTGAAGACGACCGCCGCGAGACGGCCGAAAGAGCGACGAGAACGCATAATTACTCCTAGTCAGAGGACACTTTGCGCCAGCCTACGACCCTCAGATCAAGGTCTCCTCAAGGCCAGGTCTGGACTTCTTGTGCACAACGTTGACCAGGCGGCTTGCGGCACCTCAGAACGAACGGTCTAATCACTTCTGCCTCCCGCGACGCCCCGGCTATCGTCGTCAGGGCGGGCGGGCAGCCGCCGGTCCGTTCGGAACGAGAAGGAGCACGATCATGACTCATCACGTCGCATCAATGCTTCAGACCTACCCGAAGGACTTCGGCGATATCGACCGGGAGAAACTCGCCGTATGCATCGAGGCCTGCGTCGAGTGCGCCCAGACCTGCACCGCCTGCGCGGACGCCTGCTTGGCCGAGGACATGGTGGCGGAGTTGACCCAGTGCGTCCGACGGAACCAGGACTGCGCCGACGTCTGCGAGACGACCGGCCGGGTCCTGTCCCGTCAGACGGGCAACAACGTGGCCCTCAACCGAGAGTTGCTCGAGGCTTGTCAGGCGGCGTGCCAATCCTGCGCCGAGGAGTGCGAGGAGCATGCGGGCATGCACGAACACTGCAAGGTCTGCGCCGAGGCTTGCCGTCGCTGCGAGCAGGCCTGCGCCGAGCTGCTGGCCTCGATCGGCTGACGACGCTGCCTCTGTACACAGAGGGAGCCCCGACCGGTGGTCGAGGCTGCCTCTGCGCTGGCGTTGTGGCGTGCGGTCAGCGGAAGGTGACGAAGGTGGGGTTGCCCCAGATGGTCCGCTCGGTGACAGCGCCCGGGGTGCGTCCCGCGTCGATGACCGTGTCGCCACCGGCGTAGATCCCGAGGTGGCCAGGCCACACCACGAGGTCACCGGGCTGGGCCTCGGACTTCGAGATCGTCGTGCCGGCCGCCACCTGCTGAGACGAGGTACGGGGCAGGTCGATACCGGCCTGCTCGTACGCGTAAGAGCTCAGGCCCGAGCAGTCGAAACTGACGCCCGGCTTAGAGGTGCCCCACGAGTAGGAGGCACCGATCTGTGAGCGTGCGGCGTCGACGATTGCCTGCTTCGAGTTCGTCGCAGACTTCGCAGGAGCGGGAACAGAGGTCCCGCCGCCCGAGATGGAAGCGCCGCCACCGTTCAGCGCGCCGCGGGTTTCCGGACCCACGACCCCGTCGATCTTCTGGTCATGCGAGCCCTGGAAGTCCTTCACGGCCCCGTGGGTGAGCTTGCCGAACTTGCCGTCGACGGCTATCGAGGCACCATGGTCGTTCAGCGCCGACTGCAGCTGCTCGACAGCTGTTCCCTCGGAGCCCCACCGCAGCTTCTCGGATGCCACGGCGGACTTCACGTGTACCGGAGCCAGCGCTGCCGGAGCGGCAGCCTGCGCAGCAACGGCAGAGGCGGCGGGCGAGACAGCGGGGGCGGCCTGAGCCGGGCCCGCGGCGAAAGCGGATCCGAGGAGGACCGTGCCGAGGACAGCGGCACCGCCGGTGCCCCGCAACGCGCGGCCAGCGGTCCCGACAGGCGTGACTGCTCGGCCGAAGGCGCGGTGGGTGTTGTTATGGGCCATGGTTCTACTCCGTAGGTTTCCCTCCTCGAGACGGGAGGGAGTCGATGACTTCGTCAGTGCCGCAGCGACGGCAGAGCGACCAGTGAAGCGCCAGCTCATTTCGTGGGCAGTGAAACCAACGTACGGGCTGGTTCGGCGGTTCTACGGAGGCATGGGGTGCCCTGCTTGAAGATTTAACCGCGGCTTTGCGCACGCTCTCCTGATACCCCCGGAGGGTAGGCCGGGCCTTTACCTGTACGGTCGAAAGGATGACGCGAGAGATCGAACGCATTCTCAAGATTGTCTTAAGGCAGCGCTGCACTCATCAGCGGACCCGTGCTGCAAGACGTGCGCGGACGCACCACGGCCCGGCACCCATTGAGGGGTGTCGGGCCGAGCAGTGGATAGAGCGGAGTCAGTTCGCCTTGGCGTAAGCCTCACGGACATCGGCGCGGATGCGACCGCGCTCCGAGACCTCGTAGCCGTTCGCGACCGCCCACTGGCGGATCTTCGCGGCGTCGCCGCCGGTGCTGGCACCGGTGCCGCGCTGCGCGCGACCACCAGTGCGCCGCGCCAGAACGGTCCACTTCTCCAGCTCGGAGCGCAGCTGGCGAGAGTTGTCTTCATTCAGATCAATCTCGTACGAGACGCCGTCCAGCCCAAACGTCACTGTGTTCGTGGCATCCGAACCATCGATATCGTCAACGAGCAGAACCTGGGTCTTGCGAGCCATTGTGACCTCCAGTGATTAGAGTGATTGCGCGGACAGTGTAGGCACACTTCCCTTGAGGAGTCATGCATATTAGCGGTCACCGGGCGTTTCGGTAGTCTGCGAACTGTCGGCGAGAGATCGCGAGGATTTCATTGAGATGCGATCCGATCTCGCGGCGACCGGCCGGCTCCGTCACGCCGAGCTCTGCGACCAGCTCCTTGCGCGTAGGGAACTCTCCCTCGCAGTGATGCGCGAAAAACACCACCGCCACGCTCGCCATAGGGACCGGCTGACGCTTCGGCGCGCGTAGACGCGAAGCCTCTCGTTCGGCGTCTCTCCGCGCGCATTCGGCCACGATCGACCGAATCCGCGCAGTGCGCTCAGACGCCCCCTCATCCGGAACATCCGCCCAGGCCAGACGATCCTCACCGAACAAGGATGGATCCTCCAACGGTATCGAACGGAGGCTGCCGAGACCCCGGATCGTGATCAGGACGGACTGCCGCGCGGCGTCCTTTCGAGTCGCGTACATGCGAGTGTTGTGGAAGTCGACGAGCTCAGCATCGGACGGGGTGCGTGCATGCTCGGTCTCGAACAGTTCACGGGAACGCTTCACCAGCTTCGCCCGACGATCATGAGAGCTGTCGCCCGGGACCCCGGCAGTGCCATTGAGTAGACCCTTCCGTCGGTCTTCTCGGATCCAGTACCGCGTCTCCGCCTCCAAGATCGTCGGCAGGTTTCGTGAGTAGTTGAACACACTGCTGGTCCCCGGCCCGGACTTCGCCCTCCACCGCGTCTCGAGCATTCTCATCAGCGCATCTCCGAAATAGGAGAGGACCAGATCCTTGTCGTGGTAGTCCAGACGCGAAATATGCTGCGCCCTCTTCAGGACCCGCGCAATTTCGCTTTCATGTGTGTACAAAAATTCATCGAGAAGGGCGCGCTTCTCGACCCGCTTCCGGGCGTGGAGGATCTGACACATCTCGGCCTTCCACGGCGTCTCGAGCGTGTCCCGATCGCAGTCGCAGCGACGATGATGATCAGCCCGCCGGCGGACCCTCGCAGTGGTGTTCAGCAACAGCGCGGTCATCGTGCATCCTCCCTGGGAAGCGGGGCGGCGGCGAAGGGGAATCCCGGCCAGACGGTGAGGTCCTGGGCCTGCCGGATCAGGCCATGGGCGATAAATGCATCCAGCACCGCCAGCAGGCGCCGTCCGCGCGCCTGCTCGTCGAGGATGTAGGCGAGGGTGACGTGCCCGTTCGCGGTGCGGGACTCGGTGGCCTCGAGGATGTGCAGCACCTGGGCGATGACGGCGCGGGCGCGTGCGGCGCCGATCCCCGGGCCGGCGGTGATGATCTGCTCCAGGCGCAGACGCAGCAGCGGCTTCTCGCCAGACGCCGCGGCGGCGATGATCGCCTCCCACGGGGTGATCGTGCCGTCCGTGATCAGCTGCAGGAGTTCACCGCGCGCTGCGTTGGCGACTCGTCGCTGGCTGATGAGCAGGGTCATGTCGATCTCGCCGGTGGGGTGCTCAGACATCACTGGCCTCCGCGATGTTGCGGACGGCGGTGGATTCGAGCGACGGGGCGACGGTCAATGCTCGGATGGCGCGGGTGGTGGACACCCGGTCAGTGGGGTGGAGGTCGTTGTAGCGGTCGATGATCTGCTCGAGGCCGGCGCCGGTGCCGAGTGAGCGGGCGACGCGACAAACTCGAGGGCCTACTTGGGGATCGCCGATGGCGACGCGGACCTGGTCGCCGAGGTCCCGGCGGATCTGGGTGGTGAGGTACCGGATCGGGTCGACGTTCCGGGTGGTGGCCGGGTCCAGGCAACGGTCCAGGGAGCGCAGTATGCGACTGTCCGGGCCGGCAGCGCCGTAGAGCACGTGGGTGACGACGAGGTCGAGCTGTTGATCATCAAGCAGCCTCACCACGGTCTCGTGCTCCTCGATGCCGGTGATCTCCCGGCAGATCGACGTCGCAACCTGATGGACGCTCTCGTGGGCGAACTGCTCCAGGTGCGCGAGCATCGTCCACCGTGCGAGCTCACCGCGCTCGATGAACTCATCGAGCAGTCGCGTCGCCTGATACGCGGACAGCACGGGTGCACGGTGCGCGGGCCGCTGAACTGGTCAGATCGGGTTTGCGACGTCGTTTACCGATGCGAACGGCTCGACCGGGAGCGGGAGCGGTTGCGCACTCGACGGCTGAAGCGTGAACCGGTCCGGGCGGCCGACGTGGCACGCGTGTACTTCGCGCACCATGCGATCGGAGAGTTCCCCACGCGGCGCGAGATCATCGAGAGGCTCAGGATCACCGAGCCCGCAGCGCGGCGCGACTTGAGCGCGCGGCTACAGGAAGTCCTGGACGTGGCACGAGAACTCTTCGCCGACTACCGCCGCACCACTTGACTAACCAGTACGCAACGGCCAACTTCGGGCCGCAGACTAGTTGTACCGAGCACCCTAGATGAGAGTCGATTCATGGTCACCAGGGCAAACGTCGAAGACTGGGTGATCCGCAATCGGATCGTGCACACCGACATGGATATTGATGAGATCGCGGGCATCATCAGTCGCACTGACAACCTGGCTCCAGTATCTGAGCTGGTGAGGTTGTTCAGGCGAGGAGAGGTCTCACGGGCGGCTCTCACATTCTTCTTGCCACGAGTCTGGGTGGGGCTCGAGGCGAACAGTCAGGTACCGGTCGAGACTTGGAGGGCGATGTTCGAACACATCGCTTACACGGAAGACGGCATCGTCAAGTCTCGCCCGCGACGGTCTGTGCGTGCTTTCCGCGGCGCGACCGAAGCCAACCGTGCAGGGCTTTCCTGGAGTCTCGACCCTCGCCAAGCTGAGTACTTCGCCCGTGAGCGCCAAGCGCAAAGGGATAGAACCGGTCGGGTTTGGGTCGTCAATATCCCCGCCGATCGGGTCTTCGCGCGAGTCTTGGAGGGCATGGAAAAGGAGATCGTCGCCGATGTGAGGGGCCTAAGGATCCTTCCAGTTGAACAGGAGGCTCAGTTACCGACCCTGCGCTGGTGGTCGCGGCGATGAGCTTTTAGGACTGCGGCTGCAGAGGCTCAGACCAGCAGCGACATGGACTCCAGTGCCCGATGGCGGAACAGGGTGTTGGGCCGATCGAGGCTCGGGCCGGCGTCGGCCCCGATCGAATCGATCACCTGGGTGAGCGAGCCGAACGAGACTCCGCCCACCTGCTCGATCTCCGTCGGGGCCGCTGCGAGCTTCGTGGGCACGATGTATCCGTGGACGTCGGCGGTCCGGCCGTAGCGCCCGCGGAGTACCTGCACCTCATCGCGGACGACGTTGCGATGCACTTGGCCGTCCGCGATGATCTCGGATCCGGAGATCTCCAGGCCGTCGGCGCCGAGCGGAGGGATCGCGATCAGGTGCACGGACCGGCCGACGACGACGGCGACCTGCGACCGGACCGGGGAGGTGCTGGGTCGCGGGGTCACCCGGTCGGGCAGCAGGATCACGCGCACCCCGTCACGGTGGCCGAATGCTCCCTTGAGGGCGCCGAGCTGCCGCTCGATATCGGTGTTCCGGGACCCGAGCGAGGTCGTGCCCACCTGCGTGATGAATGAGGAGTCGATGATGTTGTCCTCCTGGGTGGAGCGGGACAGGACGACCCCGAAGGACAGGTAGGTCGTGGTCGTGCTCGCAATGAGGCACAACGGGCTGCCGAGCATGGGCAGGGGCGTGCCGGCGTCGAGATAGATGCAGACAGCGCCAGCGAAAGCGACCAGCAGCGTCAGGAGGAGTCCCCAGCGGTGGAAGATGCTTCGCGTGATCACCAGGAGCGACCAGACCAGATGCGCTCCCAACCCGCACAGCAGCGCCACCGGAGTCGAGACCGCTCCGATGCGAGCCAGCGGCAGTCCGAGCGTCGCAGCGGCTGCCGCCCCGGCTGCTGCCCACGCCACGAAGGCGACCATGAGAAATATCGTGAAGAGTGGCCGACGGCGCGGTGACTTCGCGTCGGCGCCGCTCGGAAGATCGTGGACTGGGATGTACCAGTCCCACGCGGTGGGGTCGACGTCCAGCATCGAGGATGCTCGAGTGCCGCGCTCGGGATGGAACACGCGACGCCGAGGCGCTGTCGGCGCCGATGCCGATGCCGGTGACGGATCGGAGGCGGCAGCGGGGGACTGGGGTGCCAGGGTGCGGTCGTAGGCGGCCCGCCTGGAAGCATTGGCCAGGACGTTGTACGCGGAGCTGACGTGCTTGGCGAGCTCGTCGTCCCCTCCAGCGTCACCGTGCAGCGCCCGCATCTGGGTGCGGAACGCTGCAGTGATGTCGGCTCTCGAGGCGTCGCGGGACACGCCGAGGGTCTCGTAGTGCGTCAGTGCCACGTCGCCTCCTCCCTCCGTCCGTCCTGTGCTCCGCGCCAGTGGGCGAAACCCGCTCCTCGCGGGACGTTCTCGCTATCGCGGCCAGTGCACGGCCAGGGCATGCACTCCGCGCTGATCAGCGAGTGGCACGGAGGATCAGCCCAGCACGAGCGGCGCGATGAGGCTCGGGTCCTTCCGGTCGAGTGTGCGGACGTTGTTCACGGCCCGGTCGACCGGGTGGGTCACCAGCGACCCCGCGATCTTCTCGGACAGGTCGCCCAGCATCCCGTGCAGGTTCTCCCGCTCGTCCTTCTCGAGCTTCCCCGGTGCCAGCCACTCACTCATGAGCTCCTCGTCCAGGAACGCTGGCATCCGGTCATGGACATCACCAGCAGCGTCTCGAGCCTCGCGGGTAATGATCGTGAAGCTCACGTCCCAGTCGCCGTCGCCGTTCTGCTCGACCGTAGTCAGGCCCGCAGCGTGGAGGAGACGCTCATCGGTGGCGTGAACGTAGTAGGGCTGCTTGCCGTTGTCCATCTCGACCCACTCGAAGTAGCCCGACATCGGCACCACGGCGCGAGAGCTCGCAAACCCAGCCCGGAACATGCCGTTCGTGTGCACGGTCTCGAAGCGGGCGTTGATGGGCCGTGGCCCTTTCTCCTTGGCCCATGCGGGCTTGTAGCCCCAGCGCGCGAACTCCAGCGTTCGTTGAACCTCCCCGGCATCCTTGTCGTAGTGCTCGCGGACCACCGGGGCCGTCGTCCGGGGTGCGACGCTGAAGACCGGCTCCCAGTCGAAGTCTCGTGCCGGGTGCGCGGCATATGAGTGCAGCAGCCCCTGGGCATCGACCTCGAGCACGTAGCGACCACACACGGCCGGCCTCCTTCGGCGTAGGTGGCCACGATGGTACTGCTCGCTTCGACGGCGAACGGGGCGGCATCGTGATTCCCGAACCGATCCACGCGCTGTGGCGACCGCATCTCATGCCACGGCCGCTCGGCCGATGGGGCTGGTGACAGAGGACCCCGAGGAGTTTGGTCCTCGGGGTCTCGCCTATGCCGTGATGGCCTTGCTCATGGCCGATGATCTCCAGGCGGTCGGCTGATCAGCCCGGAGTGCGGTTACGCGACCGACAGCGGCGTCATGCCGAGTCGCTGAGCGGCAGTCTCCGCAGTCGCCTTCGGTGCCGACGGGTGAGCGGCCAGGTAGCGCAGGGTCTCCGGGGCCGCGTTCGGTGCGGAGGAGGCGTGGAAGATCGCGTTGCGGTCGGTCAGCCGACGGGCGATCCGGTCGATGAACTCGGGGGAGAGGTCATGGCGACGCGTGACGGGGTAGGTCAGCCACCGCTGGTCGAGGTCGATCAGGTGCTCCAGCGTGACCTCGGAGGTTGAAGGGTTGTGCGCGATCTTCCGCAGCACCTCGCCGGTGACCTCGGTGCGGGCCAGCTCGTCCAGCACCTCGGGGTCGTCGCTGAACTCGGCAGTCCGAAGAAGGACCTGCACAGCGGGCGGTTCGTCGACGGGATGGGGTGCGGCGTGCTGGACGATGGCGGTCATGGCGGCTCCTGCTCCTCGTTACCCGGCCCGTCCGGGTACTGGTGCAGTGGGCGCGAGCACCGCGTGACAGGACAGGTGCCCGGCTGGGTGTGAGGCGCTCGTGGTCGGACTCGAGTTCAGGAAGCGTGGCGGCAGCCGGCCGCGGTGTGCATGCGGGACCTGGGCGTCAGGACTGCAAGGGAAGCACCGCGCCGCCGGTGCCGACACGAGCCCGACGGCCGAGCCACCGGGCATTCTCGACAGCCTTCGAAGGGCGGGAGGTGAGGTCGCTCAAACGGTGGTCGATAGTAACCGAGATGGTCCGTCCGGTGATCTCGCGGCCGCGGCGATCGGTGCGCAGCGGGATCGGATCGCCGAGGCCTTCGAGGTGCCCGGTGGCGATGACGAACGACCGTACGCAGAGCAGGACGTCGCGACCCGCAGAGGAGCCTGGGAGCCTGTGCGGTCCCTCGACGCCGTGGGACAGCTCGTCGTCGCTCATGTCCGCGATCCGCTGCACCGTGGGGTCGACATCCATGCGGATCACGAGATGGCCCGGGGTGTCGGTGGTCTTGGCGGCGACCTCGCCACTGGCGGCCAGTGCCCGCACGGCCTCGAGGTTGAGACGGGTTATCAGCCCGTGATCGACCAGGTGCGCGAGGGAGGATCGGTCGATGTCGGCGATGCGCGCGGCGAGGGCCACGGGGATCTGCTCGTCGGGATTCGGTTTGGTGCTGCGGACGGTCGGCTTCAACAAAGCATTCCATACCCGAATCGTCATTTCGAGTGGCACGCAGATTGTGCACGATGCCCGGGAAGTGAGCGCTACTCGGAATGTGGCCGCTGCATGATTGGCGGTGGATGCAAGGAACTGTGGACTGCACAGATACTGGTACCCCGGAATCGTTCAATGTCCGGTAACAGCCATTATCGGACATTGAGTTCACGTGTCACACGAAACCCATCAACAGAGAGCCGGACACCTCTTCAGCAATCAGCTGGAGGAGCTTGACGCATAGAACTTGAGCACTCCGCAGATGGTGCCCGCACGGCCAAATATGCGTTTCGGTGCAGCGGGATGGCTTCCCACCGCGGCGTGGGTCCTGTTCGCCCTGACGGGTAGCCGCGGTGCAGGGGCACTTCGAGGCGTACGTGGAAGGTGACCCGGTGGATGACCCGTGAGGGCGCAGCGCTATCGATGCCCCGGCAGCCGAGAGTGGCCGCGCCGACACTGCCGCAGTTCTTCCCCACGTGTGAGCTCCGACGGGAAGGGCAGCCTTGCGACGGGCGAGCCGGCCTGCCTGGTCTTGAGTCGCGGCGACGAGAGAACCTGGGGGAGACCCTGGCCCTGGCCACCAGCCGGCCCCGTTCTGTGCTCGCCCCGCGTGCCCCTGGTCCGAGTGCGGCACTCGAACGTCGATCGCCGTCGTGATGGTGACCCCGAGGCTCGTGCGGTCTCCAGCCGGCGCGACTCTAGCGGTCACATCGCCGCCAAAAAGACAACGCCCTGGCGAGAAACTTGTTCTCACCAGGGCATTTGTCGGGCTGACAGGATTTGAACCTGCGACCCCTTGACCCCCAGTCAAGTGCGCTACCAAGCTGCGCCACAGCCCGAGATCTTGCGTGATCCTCCGTCACCGGAGGACCGAGGATCACAGTACCCCGAGCAAGCCCCTAGGAGCCAATCGGGAGGTGCGTGACCTGCGGCACCTGCGCCGTACCCGCCCGCGAGGACGCGGATGCGATAGTGGGCGCAGGCCGTGCCCCCGCCATGGCCGAGACCATCCACCCAGCGGGACCCGACGCGCAGGAGGATCGATGATGACCGACGAGCAGCAGTTGCAGCGCTGGCGAGAGGCCCTCGCGGAGCAGCCGACGGGGTGGGACGTCTCCGCCCTCGCCGGCTTTCGGGAGACGGAGCCGCCGTGGCGGTGGCGCACCCTGGTGGAGAACCTCGCCCCGATGGCGGACCGGGTGCTGGACCTGGGCACCGGCAGGGGAGAGGTGCTCGCCTCCCTCGCGGATGTGCTGCCGGAGGGGACGACCGCGACCGAGGGACGGGCCTCCCACCTGCCTGCCGCCCGGGAGCGCCTGACGCCGCTGGGCATCGAGGTCCACGAGCACGACCCGGAAGCCGCCGGATCGCGCCTGCCCTTCGCCGACGCCGCCTTCGGACTGGTGCTGAACCGTCATGGAGCCTTCGACGCGACGGACGTCGCCCGGCTGCTCCGCCCCGGCGGCACCTTCCTCACCCAGCAGGTGGGCGGAGACGACGGCCACGAGATCCGCGAGCTGTTCGGCATGGATGATCCGAAGGAAGAGGAGACTCTCGAGGGCACGGTCCACGCACTCACCAGAGCCGGCCTGCGCGTGGACCGTTCAGACACCTTCCACGGCCACTTCGAGTTCGACGATGTGCCGACCTTCCTGCGCTACCTGCGCCGGGCCCCCTGGGATGCCCCGGAGGACTTCGATGTCGACGGCTACCGGGACATGCTCGAACACCTCCAGGCGCAGGTGCGGAAGGGACCTTTCTCCGCCACCGTGAGCAGATACCTGGTCCAGGCGAGCGCGCCCGAGACGCCAGATGCCGGCCGCACGGACTTCTCGGCCCTGCTCGGTGAGCAGCTGGATGTCCCGCGGGTCTGACGGCTCCGCACTGCTGCCGCTCCTAGACTGCTGACATGCGCGAACGCGAGCATGAGACCCCGCACGGCGAGACCCCGTACTCGCCGACCTCGCTGCTGCGCGCACTCACTGCGGACCCGTACGGCGTGGACACTCTGCGCAAGGACGATCACCCGGCTGCCGAGGCCGCGCCGCCTGACAACCGGATCATGCGGGGGGTGACCCTGCTGCTGGCACTGGCGCTGGGCTTCGCAGTCGCCGTCTCGGTGCTGGATCTGCGCCACGAGGCCGGCGCGGCGGACGGCCCGCGCGCCCTGCTCGAGCAGGAGGTCCTCGAGACTCGGGCCGAGGCCGAGCAGCTGGAGGAGCGCCAGGCCGAGCTGGAGGCACAGATCGCCGACGCCCAAGGGACCGTCCTCGACAGCACCGACGCCGGCGCGTCAGAGCGCCTGGCCAGCTACGAGCAGGCCGGGGGAGGAGTGCCGCTGAGCGGCCCGGGAACGGTCCTGGAGCTCGAGGACTCCGCTCCGCTGCCGTCGAGCCCCGGCGGCGGTGCCGGCACCGTGAACCGGGTGACCGACGGTGACCTGCAGATCGCCGTGAACGGACTGTGGGCCGCCGGCGCGGAGGCCATCGCCATCAACGGCCAGCGCATCACCAGCACCACCGCGATCCGGACCGCGGGCTCCGCGGTCCTGGTCGACTTCCGCCCCCTGTCTCCGCCATACCGGATCACGGCGCTCGGCGACTCCGAGCAGCTGCACTCCGGGGTGCTCGAGGCTGAGACCGGCGAATACCTCACGGAGATCTCGACCCGTTTCGGAATCCGGATGTCCTGGGAGGATGGCGAGGAGCTCACCGTTCCGGCGCGCGCGGTGGGCATCCTCCAGGAGGCCTCGGTGCTCGACGACGAGACCCAGGGCGCCCCGGACACCCCGCCGACCCCCAGCTCGAACCAATCATCGACCGCCGGCAGCGGCGCCGAGGAGGAGTCCCCATGATCGCCATTCTCGGACTGGTGCTGGGCATCGTGCTCGGCGTCGTCGTCCAACCCGATGTCCCCGCTGTGCTCCAGCCCTATCTCCCGATCGCGGTGGTGGCGGCCCTGGACACCCTCGCCGGCGGCCTGCGGGCGAGCCTCGACGGCGCCTTCGACTCCCACGTCTTCATCACCTCGTTCCTGTTCAACGTGCTGATCGCCTCGTTCCTGGTCTTCCTGGGCGATCAGCTCGGAGTCGGCTCGCAGCTCTCGACCGCCGTGATCGTGGTGCTCGGGATCCGCATCTTCTCGAACGCGGCAGCGATCAGACGTCTGCTGTTCCGGTCATGAGCGACGGCACCCGCACTCCCGACTCCCCGACGCAGCAGAAGCTGGTCTGGCGTCGGCTGCGCGACACCCTCCGCCCGCAGGCGAATCTCTCCCAGCTGATCGTGGGGCTGCTGTGCCTGCTGCTGGGGCTCTCGATCGCCGCCCAGGTGCGGCAGGGCGATGAGTCCCTCGAGGGCGCGAGCCAGCAGGAGCTGGTGCGCCTGCTGGATGAGTCGGGGAGGCACGCCGCCGATCTCGAGGTCGAGAACGCGGAGCTCGATCGCACCCTGGAGGCGCTGCGCTCCGGCCAGGAGGATGACGTCGCGGCGCAGAATGCGGCCGAGGAGCGGCTGGAGGACCTCGAGATCCTCGCCGGGACCGCCCCGGCCAAGGGCCGGGGAGTGGTGGTCTCGATCGCCGATCCGAACGGCGAGCTGCGCGCGTCCACGCTCCTGGGAGTGATCCAGGAGCTGCGCAATGCCGGGGCAGAGGTGATCCAGATCGAGGATGTGCGGGTGATCGCCTCGAGTTCGATCACCACCGCCCCCGCAGGCGGCTTGCTGGTGGACGGAACGCCGATCGAAGCGCCCTATGAGATCCGAGCTATCGGGGACCCCTCCGTGATGGAGCCGGCGCTGCGGATCCCGGGCGGGGCGGCGGACTCGGTCGCAGGCGACGGCGGAACGCTCGCGGCGACCGCCGACGACGCGGTCCGGGTGGAAGCCACCGTCGCGCTGAAGGACCCCGAACACTCCCGAGTGGTCAAGTGATCGTCAATTCTTGGCGTCTCCCCGCCTGGAAGGTCCCCTGCAGGGCGATTCGCGTGCGAGGATGGTGGAGCCGAATCCTGCGCGCCCATTGCGCAGGGTCCGTTGCAGGCCAGGAAGGGGTGCGCGGTGTCAGGGAACACCGAGTGGAACGACGAGAATCTCGACCACACATCGAAGCTGAGTGCGATCTCGCCCAACGATCCCCTGGAGGAGACCGAGCCCGGTCTCTCGTCCCAGGACCGCAGGGCGATCGAGAACCTGCCCCCGCGCAGTGCGCTGCTGATCGTGCAGAAGGGCCCGAATCTCGGCGCCCGCTTCCTGCTGGATTCCGAGACCACCATCGCGGGACGTCACCCCAAGAGCGAGATCTTCCTCGACGACGTGACGGTCTCCCGCAAGCATGCCGCCTTCGTGCGTGATGGCGATGGCTTCCTGGTCCGGGATCTCGGCTCTCTCAACGGAACATATGTGGGCAAGGACCGGGTCGACGAAGCTCGCCTCCAGGCCGGCCAGGAAGTCCAGATCGGCAAGTACCGATTGACCTATCACCTGTTCCACGGGACGGCCTGACCTGATGTCGGCCTCCGCCGCGCGCAGGCCGAGCTCCTCGGGCGCAGCGCGACTGAGCATCGGGCAGGTGCTCGAGATGTTGCGCGATGAGTTCCCGGACCTCGCGCACTCCAAGCTGCACTACCTGGAGTCCGAGGGTCTGATCTCCCCGGACCGCAGCGCCGCCGGCTATCGCAAGTACAGCCGTGAGGACGTGGACCGTCTGCGCTTCGTGCTGCGGGCCCAGCGGGACCGCTTCTGGCCGCTCAAGGTCATCAAGGAGCACCTGCTCGAGCACGGCGTCGACTCCGAGGTCACGTCCATCGCCTCCCGCCCCGGCCCCACCGCGTCGCTCCAGGCGGTGCGTCTGGACCGGCGAGGGCTCGCTCGTGAGGCGTCCGTCGAGGAGGAGTTCCTCGCCGAGCTCGAGCAGTACGGACTGCTCGGTGATGGCGCTCTCTTCTACGGCTCCACCGAGCTGGAGCTCGTCGGGGCGGCCCGGGATCTCGCCGAGGAGGGCCTGCATCCGCGCCACCTGGTGATGCTGCGCACCGCAGCGGAGCGGCAGGCGCACATGATCCGCTCTGTCGCCAGCCCGCGTTCGCGTCCCGGCGACTCTGCGGCACGCGGAGAAGCTGAGGATTTTGCTCGTGACCTGGGCGAATCGATGATCACACTGCACGGGGCTGTGCTGCGGACCGCGCTCCGGGATCGCTGACCAGCAGGGGGCCGTCACCTCTCCGTGACCTTCGGGCGGCGCGTTGCTGTCGGCCGGCGGGCACTTCGCGCTACTCTGAGCAGGTGCTCTCACCCTTCCCCCTCGGAGAGCCTGAACCCGGAGGTAGCCGTGAACGCCGTTGGCGATGATCGCACTGAGCAGTCCACCGTCCCCGCAGAGCCCGCCCAGGGCGTGCTCTTCGACGACATCGTGGATACGCCGGGCGAGCTCGGATATCGCGGCCCTGCCGCATGCAAGGCCGCCGGCATCACCTACCGCCAGCTCGACTACTGGGCCCGCACCGGTCTCGTGGAGCCAGGCGTCCGCGCCGCCCACGGCTCCGGCAGTCAGCGTCTCTACGGCTTCCGCGACATCCTGGTGCTGAAGGTCGTCAAGCGCCTGCTCGACACCGGCGTCTCCCTCCAGCAGATCCGCGTCGCCGTCAGTGCGCTGCGTGAGCGCGGGATCGACGATCTCGCAGGCATCACCCTGATGAGCGATGGCGCCTCCGTCTACGAATGCACCTCCGCCGAGGACATCTTCGACCTGGTCCAGGGCGGCCAGGGCGTGTTCGGCATCGCGGTCGGCCGAGTCTGGCGCGAGGTGGAGAACGACCTGCTGAGCCTGCCGGGTGTCAACCCCGCGGACGATGCCGCACTCGCGCTCCAGGACGAGCTGGCCGCTCGGCGCCGCTCCCGCCAGGCTGGTTGAGCCAGCCCACACACCACAGTCGCACAGCAGAACGGCGAGTCCTGGGAAGGGACTCGCCGCTCTGCTGTGCCGATGCTGCTGATCCGATGCGCGTGCGCTGAAACCTGCTGTGTCTCAGGACCTGCAGGGGAGCGACGAGCAGGCGAGCAGGGACCACAACCGGGCAGCGACGCAGAGGCCTCTGCGCCTCGGGTCCCGACCGGCGGTCAGGAGTTCTGGCGCGAGTCCATCACCGTGGCCAGCAGCGCGTCGAAGTCCTCCGTGAGACGTTTGCCGGACGCGCCCTCGTAGCGGTGCAGCGGCACGGCGCCGCCCTGGGCCTGCTGAAGCCCGACGCGCTCCTCGATGACTGGTTCGAGCACGGCATCGCCGAACAGCTCACGCAGCTCCGCGAGCCGGTACTGATGCTCGACCGAGCGCGGACGGTAGCGGTTCACCACCAGGCCCAGCGGCTGCAGTCGGGGGGCGACGCCGTCGGCATGCATCTCGGTGGCGAGCTTCAGGGCCCGGTCCGCGGCGGTCACCGCGAAGAACCCGGGCTCAGCGACCACCAGGGAGCGGTCGGAAGCCGCCAGCGCCATCTGCGTGAGCCCGTTCAGCGACGGCGGGCAGTCGATCAGCACGATGTCGTACTGGTGCGAGCGCTTGTCGAGGGCCTGATGCAGGCGGCGCACGTCCTTGGGGGTCGGCGCGGGGGAGTCCATGATCGCCGAACGGCTCGAGCCCGGGATGATGTCCAGGTGGGAGGCCGCCCCGGCCGCCCAGGGCGTCTCGATGATGGCCCGGTCGATGGTCTCGGTGCGCGGGGAGGACAGCACCTCGGCGATGTCCAGCGTGCTCGCCGGCTCACCGAGCAGTCCGAGGGTCGAGTCCCCTTGCGGGTCGAGATCGACCACGAGGGTATTCACCCCCTGATGCAGGGCGGCAGAGGCCAGGCCCAGGGTCACGGACGTCTTGCCGACGCCGCCCTTCAGGGAACACACACTCACGATGAACACGCTCCGCAGTCTACCGACAGCACCTGCGCACGGACGCCACGACGGGCGGTAACCTGCGTGAATCATTCGATGAACAGCCGATCAGGGGGAATCGATGGGACAGATCACCCACGAACTGGTGCTCGAGGTGCTCGACGGCTGCGGCGCGAGCGCCCTGCAGGAGGCGAGCCGACTCGGGTTCGCACGGCTGGTCGGACCGACCGAGCTGGTGCTGAGCACGTCGGATCTCGACGCCGTGCGCACGCTGCGGCGCGTGGTCGCGGCCTCGACGAGCCATACCGTCGCGGCCCGTCGGCCGCGAGAGCTGCTCGAGACCTCGGTCCAGCAGCGGCTCGGCGAGCTGCTCGAGGACGTGCGCCGTCAACGACCGCGGATGCGCTTCCACGGCCTGCGCCTCGAGGCCGCCGGCTCTGACACACCCGATATGCGCCGCCTGGCGACCGCTGTCGCCGAGCTCGCCGGGGTGCCGGTCGCCGCGGACGGTGACCTGGTCATGCGGGTGCGGCGAGGGGCGCCGTCCGGAACCTGGCAGGTGCTGCTGCGCACCACCCCGCGGCCGCTGGCCACCCGCGCCTGGCGCACAGTGGACTACCCCGGCGCGGTGAACGCGACCATCGCCGCGACCGTGCTCGATCAGCTCCAGGTGGGAGCCGACGATTCCCTGCTGGACATGACCTGCGGCTCCGGCACCTTCCTGGTGGAGCAGCTGCACGAGGTGGCACCCGCGCGCGCGGTCGGTGTGGATCTGGATCCCGCCGCGATCGACGCCGCCCGCGAGCACCAGCGCGCCGCCCGGCGCAAGGGCAAAGTGGACTGGGTGGTCGGGGACGTGCTGGAGGTGGACCTCGAGCCGGGATTCTCCCGCCTGGTGACCAATCCGCCCTGGGGCACCCTCCATGGCGAGCACGAGACGAACGAGAAGCTGCTGGCCGCGCTGCTGGGCCGCGCCGCTGAGCTTTCCGCCCCGCAGGCGCGCATGGGGGTGCTCACCCACGAGATCACCAGGATGCAGCGGGTGCTGGAGACCTCACCGGCGGGCTGGCGACCTGTGGGGGAGCATCGGTTCTTCCAGAAAGGCCACCACCCCCGCCTGTTCCTGCTCGAGCGCGGCTGAGACCTCGAGCGCGGTTGGGACCTGGAGTGCGGCTGGGACCTGGCCACACGGGCCCGCCGGCCAATCCTTCCGGGCATTCCTTACAGGCCCCGCCGGCCGTCCTGCAGCGCACGCAGCGCGGCTGGCTCCCCGTGGACCTGCACCCGGGCGACCTCGTCGCGGCCGCTGACCCACAGCAGCAGCTCGAGCGGCTCGCCGTGCACCCGCAGGCTCCCCGCCGAGCGGCGGGCGCGCAGGCGCCTGCCGCCGAGCGGGGAGACGAGGGTGACATCGGCCTGCATCGACATCGCCAGCGGTGCCATCAGGCCGACCGCCCGCCACGCATCCTCAGCTCGCGCGGCCGAGATGCGCCGCGGCTCCCAGCCGTCCTGCGCCCGGCGCAGGTCCTCGTGATGGATCAGCAGCTCCGCCTGGCCGCTGAGCGCATCGATCCGGCCGATGGGGGAGAGGGGACCGGGGCCGGCGTGGAAAGCCGCCACCCTCTCCTCCCAGGGAGTCCTCCGGTACCGCTCGAGCGCTGAGCGGGCTCGCCCTGCCCACCGATCCGGCAGCCGGTGCGCGAGCATCAGGTGCGGTGCCCGCTCCCGCAGATGCAGGTGCTCCAGCAGCGCGGCGGCATCCCAGCCCGGCAGGATCGTCGGCGCCACGGGGCCGAGCGCGAGGAAGCTCGCTGCGAAGTCCTCCCGCTCGGTCCCGTGAGTCCTCGCGCTCTCCGCCATCTCAGCTGTCCTGGGAGAAGGCGGCATCGAAGGAGAACTCAGAGGTGGGGTAGTCCAAGCTGCGCAGCAGCTCGATGGCCTCCTTCGCGCCGTGGAGCCGGTCCATCCCGGCGTCCTCCCACTCGATCGAGAGCGGTCCGTCGTAGCCGATCGAGCGCAGCGCGCGGAATGCTGCATCCCAGGGCACATCTCCCCGGCCGAAGGAGACGAAGTCCCACCCACGGCGCGGGTCACCCCAGGGCAGGTGCGAGCCCAGGCGGGTGTTGCGCCCCGTGGTGCGGACCCGGACGTCCTTGCAGTCCACGTGGTAGATCCGGTCGGCGAAGTCGGTGATGAACGAGACCGGGTCGATCTCCTGCCACATGAAGTGCGAGGGATCCCAGTTCAGGCCGAAGGCCTCGCGATGGCCGATCGCCTCGAGCGTGCGCTGGGTGGTCCAGTAGTCGTAGGCGATCTCCGAGGGGTGGACCTCGTGAGCGAAGCGCACACCGCATTCGTCGAAGACGTCCAGGATCGGGTTCCAGCGATCGGCGAAGTCCTGATAGCCCTCGTCGATGACCTCCTGGGAGACGGGCGGGAACATCGCCACGTACTTCCAGATCTTCGAGCCTGTGAAGCCGATGACTGTCTTCACCCCGAGCTTCTGCGCGAGCCGGGCGGTGTTCTTCATGTCCTCCGCGGCGCGCTGACGGACGCCTTCGGGGTCACCGTCGCCCCAGACGTCGGCGCCCACGATCGCCTGGTGGCGGAAGTCGATCGGGTCATCGCAGATCGCCTGGCCCTTGAAGTGGTTGGAGATGGCCCAGCACTTCAGGCCGTGCTTCTCCAGGATTCCCAGCCGCTCGGCGACGTACTCCTCGTCATCCCAGCGTGCGGCGTCCAGATGCTCGCCCGAGACCGAGATCTCGAGACCGTCGTATCCCCAGCCGGCCGCGAGCTCGGCGACCTCGTCGAGGGTGAGGTCGGCCCACTGGCCGGTGAACAGGGTGTGCGGATGGGACATGGGGTGATGCTCCTTCTCAGGAATGGCGGGTGGTGACTAGCGGGTCGTGGAGGAAAGGTCGTGGATGGCTGGTGGTGGTGGAGGAGGGGTCGAGGATGACGGGTCGCGGTGGTGCGAGTCTGAGAGTGGCGGCGGCGGCTTCGGCACGCAGGTCTCCGATGGCCCGCACGTCGATGTCGGGCATCTGCACGACGTGGATGAGGTGCTGGGCGGCGATGACGCCGGCGCCGATGATCCCCACGCCCACAGGGCCGGTCCTACGGCTCATGCCTGCACCTCGCGGAGGTACTGGTTCAGCACGGTGTAGGACCGGTCGACAGCCTCGAAGATGTCACCGTCGTGGCCATCGAACTCGATCACCCCGAGCTCGAGCCAGGGGGCGGCCGCGAGGATCGAGGGCACATCCATCTCGCCCTCGCCGAGACTGAGCTGATCGCGCACGTCGCCCTGGAGCGGGCCGTCCTTGAGATGGACGAGCTGGATGCGCTGGCCCAGCTGGCTCAGCAGCGCGGCCGGGTCGGTCCCGCCGACGGCGGACCAGAACGTGTCCAGCTCGAGCACGACGCGAGGGTCGAGATGATCGGCCAGGATGTCCAGGCCGCAGCGCCCGTCGAACACCGGGCGGGCTTCGAAGTCGTGGTTGTGGTAGCCGACGCGCACCCCGTTCGCGGCAGCGATCCCGGCGAGCTCGCCGAGCCGCTCAGCAGTGGCCTTGATGTCGTCCTCACGCGCCCAGTGCTCGCGGTCCCAGTGCGGGTCGATGACCGACTGCACGCCGAGGGCGGCGGCGGTGGCGAAGATCGCGGCGGGATCCTCCGCCCCGAGCAACGAGACGTGCGCCGAGGGGGCGGTCAGCCCGTGCTGGGGCAGCAGCGTGCGCAGGGTCTCCGCATGGTCCATGAGCCCGTAGGGCTCGACGGTGGTGAAGCCGATCTCGGCGAGTCGCCGGAGCGTGCTCGCGGGGTCAGCAGCGAAGGCCTCGCGCACGCTGTAGAGCTGAACGGAGATCTGCACTGCTGCTCCTAGAACCGGACGGTGAGGGCCGGGGGGATCGGTGGTGACGGCTGGGTCACAACTCTATGTCGGAGATCACGTGGCGGCAAAGACGAGGGCCGCGCATGCCCCGGGCGCCCGAATGCTGGACACTGAAGGGGTGAAACGACATGTGCGCGCGTGGATGAGGGCCGAGGTGGCCGCCGGGACCGACATCGCCCTGCTGGTGGCTGTCTCCGATGCTCCTGCTGCGGAGGAGTCGCTGCAGGTTCTCGCCGACGGGGTCGACCACCCCGTCACAGAGACCCGCGACCGCTTCGGCAGCCGCCTGCATCTGGTGCACGGCCTCCCGGAGGGCGCAGTGGAGTTCGTCTATGACGCCACCGGCGTGGGGGAGGCCTCCGTGCCGCAGAGCGACGAGGCGGATGCCGTGCTGCATCTGCGGCCCTCGCGATACTGCGAGGTGGACGAGTTCGATCGGATCGCGGCGGAGATCGTCGGTGAACGCACCGGGGATGCCGCCGTGCAGGCGGTGGTCGACTGGGTGCACGAGCATCTGGACTATGTGCCCGGATCGAGCACCATCACGGATTCCGCGCGCTCGACGTACCTGGCGCGTCAGGGGGTGTGCCGCGACTACGCGCATCTCACCGCGACGCTGCTGCGCGCGAGCGGGATTCCCGCCCGTTGCTCCTCCGTCTATGCACCGGGGCTCAGCCCGATGGACTTCCACCTGGTGGTCGAGGCGCTGGTCGAGGATTCGTGGCAGGTGGTCGATGCGACTCATCTGGCTCCCCGCGCCTCGATGGTGCGGATCGCGACCGGTCAGGATGCGGCGGACACCGCCTTCATGACCACCCTGGCGGGCAACGTCACCCTCAGCGGCATCCAGGTCACCGCGGTGGTGGATCCTGGACTGCCGCACGAGACGCCGGGGGAGCGGCTCCCGCTGCGCTGACGCTCGCCGCTTCGCGACGCGCTGCTCAGGCCTCCGGGGACCGTGAGTCCGCAGGTCCGTTCGGCGAGTCCGGCCCGCTCGGCGAGTCCAACCCGCCGGGACTCTCCGGCGTGCTGGGCGTCTCCGAAGCGCTCGGCGTCTCGAGATCGCCGGGGTTCGCTGGACCGTTCAGAGGCTCCTGGCCGTCGGCCGCTCCTGGGCCGTCAGGGTCCGAGCTGCTCTTGCCGTCCTCACCCTCCGCGTCGAAGCTCGCGAGGTACTCCTCGACCTCCGCGGCGATCGCGTCCGCGGTGGGGACTTCGGCGCCGGCACCGGAGGTGATCATCCGATCGAATCGCTTCTCGAGGCCCTGGACCATCTCCTGCAGCTGGGGCTGAGCGTCGATCTGTGCCGCCACCGCCTCGCGCACCGGTCCGGCCTGGGTCTCGAGCGCGTCCAGCGGCAGCTCCGGTCCCTGCTCCTCGGTGATCGCACCGAGCAGGGCGATCGCCGCGTCCGGATAGGTCATCTCGTGCAGGTACTGAGGGACGTGCACCGTCAGCCCCACCACCTCATGGCCACCTTCGGAGAGTCGCATCGTCAGCAGCGCGGTGAAGGGGGCGCGCAGCCGGAAGGTCCCCGGCATGGTGCGGCGCACGGTGATGGAGTCCGGGTCGCCGGCGAAACGGGTCACGGGGAGTTCACGGGTGTGGGGGACTGGTGCCGGGAACCCCTGCAGCAGCAGGGTCCGCTCGATGCCGAGCTGCTCGACCACGATCCGCAGCGCGTTCGCGACCCGTTCCCACTGGAACGACGGCTCCGGACCGGTGAGCAGGAAGAAGGTCTCGCCGTCCGGTGCGGTCACCTCGTGCAGGAGGATCTCCGGCTTCTCGTAGTCCGTGAAGTGGTCGAGCTGGAGGGTCACCTCGGGGCGTCGTCCCGCGTAGTCGAACACCTGGTCCATGTCGAGCCGGCCCACGACGCGGCTCGAGAGGGCGTTCAGCAGCTGATCGTCGACCAGCCGCTGGGCGTCGCCGGCATCGCTGTAGGCCCCGAGGGTGACGAGCAGGGTCCGACCGCGCAGGGCGCGCGAGTCGACGTGACGCTCGTAGCTGAACAGGGTCGTCGGATCCATCTTGACCTCCAAGGCGACGGGCCGCGGGAAGGCGGCGCGGGTGACTACTTCTGCAACGAGGTCCGCGGCGGGCCTATTCCATCCTGAGCGGACACATCACGTGACCAGCGCCACCGAGTCGATCGCGAGGCGCAGCGCGAGCGCCCCGGTGACCACCAGGAACACCACCCGCACGAACCGTGAGCCGAGCCTGAGCGCGAGCCGGGCACCGAGGTAGCCGCCGGCCAGGTTCGCCAGCGCCATCACCGCTCCGAGGATCCACCACACCTCGCCCTGCAGCCCGAAGACCAGCAGGGCACCGAGATTGGTGGTGAGGTTCGCGAGCTTCGCGTGGACGCTCGCCTCGAGGAAGCCGTACCCCAGCAGAGCCACCATCGCGATGATGAAGAAGGTGCCGGTCCCGGGCCCCAGGACGCCGTCGTACACGCCCACCGCACCGCCGATTCCGCCCGAGCGCAGCACATGGGCCCGGCCCTGATGCCGCGGCTCGTGCACGAGCCCCATCGCGGGCCGCAGCAGTGTGTAGGTGCCGACGCCGAGCAGAGCGAGCAGCACGATGGGCGAGAGCCACTCCCGGGGGAGGAACGAGGCCAGGCCCGCGCCGAGGGCGCTCCCCGCGAGGGCGCACAGCACCAGCGGCACAGCGGTCGCGGCCACGGGCGTGATCCGGCGGATGTACGTCCAGGAGGAGATCGCCGTACCCGCCGCAGAGGCGACCTTGTTCGTGCCCAGCACCGCGCCGGTGGAGGCGTCGGCCGGCAGGGAGGTCAGCAGTGCCGGCAGCTGGATCAGCCCACCGCCGCCGACGACAGCATCCACCCATCCCGCCACGAACGCGGCGCCGATGAGCAGCACGAGCGTGAGGGCGGAGAGCTGGAGCAGCTGATCGAGCAGGGGCACCGGTTCAGTGAACACCGGTTGCCGCGCGGGGGACGAATCAGTCCGCTCCCTGACAGACTGGTGACATGCGAGCAGTGATCTGGGACCTCGGCGGCACTCTGGTGGACACATATCCCGATGTGGACCGCGCCCTCGCATCGGCGCTCGATCCGCAGCCCGGTGAGGAGCTGCTCCGCGAGGTGGGGCAGCTGACCCGCATCTCGAGCTCCCACGCGATCAGCACCCTCGCCGCCAGGCACCAGGTGCCCGAGCGCCGGCTGCGCACCGCCTACGAGGCGACGAAGGTGCACTGGCAGCAGCATCCGCCGGCGGTGATGGCGGGCGCCCATGAGCTGCTCGCGGCCGTGCACCGCGCGGGCGGGCTGAACTTGGTCGCGACCCATCGGGAGCGGGGGAGCGCCACTGCGCTCATCGAGGCGCTGGAGCTGCCGGTCGACGACATGGTCTGCGCTCCCGACGGCTTCGCGCGTAAGCCCGATCCGGCGATGGTGCTGGCTCTCCTCGCGCGGCACGCGCTCGCGCCTGAGGAGTGCCTCGCGGTGGGGGACCGCCCCGGCGACGTCGAGGCCGCTCGGGCCGCCGGGGTGCGCGGGGTGCTGTTGGAGACCGCCGGCATCGCCCTCGATGCCGGGGACTCCGAGCGGGTGACCTCCCTGTATGCCCTGGGCGCGCTGTTCGGCCCAGCGGTCCAGTGACACGGGGAGCGGCCCACCCCCGCAGGCTCCTTCCCGCTGACCCCCGCAGGGAGGCGGGGGATCCCCTCAGACTCCCGCCAGGTCCCCTGAAATCACTGGTCACCACGGGAGCATGACCCTACCGTGAGGTGATCGGCGCGGCATCGAGCGGCGTCCGGCGGAGGGTCGTGGAACCGTGCTGTGGCGGATGGCGAGAGGAAAGCTGCGCGAGGAGCGCGCGGTGATGACGACGCTGGCCGGACTGATCATGCTCTCGGTCCTGCTCGCCTGCGCCGGCACCGGCCTGATCACTCGCCTGGTGGGCAGCGGCGACGCCCTGATCGAGCGGGCCGATGCCCCGCACCTCGCCCAGCTGCACACCGGCGACGTCGATGTCGACGAGATCGCCGACTTCGCCGCCGACCGCCCCGAGATCACCGCCCACCAGGTCACGCCCCTGCTCGGGATCGACGGCGCGCAGCTGTTCTTCGACGGGGCCAGCCAGTCCAGCAACGTGCAGCAGAACTCCCTGGTGGTCCCGAGCCATGAACGAGATCTGCTGCTGGGCCTGCAGGACCGCCCGATCATCGATGTCGAGCCCGGCACCATCTGGCTCCCGCTGCTGTATGAGGACTCCGGCCTCGCCGCCGGTTCCACCGTGACTCTCACCGCCCCGGACGGCTTCCGCCTGGACCTCGAGGTCGCGGGATTCCTGCGCGATTCAAGCATGGGCCCCGCGATCGCCGGTTCCAAGCGGCTCGCGGTGAGCGCCGAGGACCTCGCCGCGGTGGCCGAGCACACCGGGACCTGGGAGCACCTGATCAGCTTCTGGGTCCAGGACCGCTCCCGGGACCTCACCACCGTGCGCGCCGCCTACCAGGAGGCGGGCCTGCCCGCGGCCGGCCCGTCGGTGGACCGCTCGGCGTTCATACTGTTCACCGTGTTCGCCGAGGGCCTGGTCGCGGCGCTGGTGCTGCTGGCCGCCGGGATGGTGCTGGTGATCGGGATGCTCACCCTCCGCCTCGCCCTGCGCACGGCGCTCGCGCGGGACCGTCGCGAGATCGCGGTGATGACCGCCATCGGGATCTCCGCCCGCGACGTGCGCACGCTCCACCTGCTCGTCTACGGCACCCTCGCCGGAGTCGCGGGAGCGCTGGGACTGCTGGGCAGCATCGCGCTCGAGCGGGTGCTCTCCTCGGGGCTGACCCGCTTCCTCGGCGAGACCGGGGGAGTCCGCGTAGTGATCGTGCCGGCCCTGGCCGCGATGCTGCTGGTGCTCGGAGTGCTCGCCATGGTCGCAGGCTTGCTGCGCCGACTTCGCCGCATCGGGCCGCTCGAGGTGCTGCGCAGGAGCGGCTCGGTCGGCGACGCCGCTGGACCGGGCCGCCTGCGCCTGCGCCGCTCACCCCTGCCCGTCGGCGTGAGCCTGGGGCTGATGTCCCTGCTGGGCCGCGGCAGCTCAGCACCGCTGCTGGTCACGGTCTTCGCCGTGTGCACCCTGCTGGTGATGGTGCCCACCTCGATCGCCACCACGCTGTCCTCTCCGCAGTTCTCCGCGTACTTCGGACTGGGCGCGGCCGATGTGCGCATCGATCTGCCGCACACCGGGAAGGACAGCACCGACCGGTTCGAGAGCGCCCGCCGCACGCTCGCCGACGACGCCCGCGTGGCCGAGCACACCGCCCTGGTCACCACCCGGCATCTCGTCGAGACCGATGAGGGCGAGGAGCTGGGCCTGGCCGTCTCCAGCGGGGACCGCTCCGCGACGCCCGGCATCTACACCGAGGGACGAGCGCCCCGGAGCGAGGTGGAGATCGCCCTCTCGCTGCTGTCGCTGGCGGAGGCCGGGGTCTCCGTGGGGGACCAGCTGCCGATCCAGGTCCAGGGGCAGTGACAGGAGCTGGAGGTGGTCGGCTCCTATCAGGACCTCACCAACGGCGGGCGGACCGCCAGGGGCATGCTGCCCGCGGAGGGCGAGCAGGTGATCGGGTACGTGCTCGGGGCGGCCCTGACCCCGGGCGCTGAGACCGCCGCTGTCGCCGAGGATCTGTCCGCTCAGCTCACCGACGCCCGGGTCTCGGAGACCGAGGTGTACCGGTCCCAGCTGCTGGGTCCGGTGGCGGAGCGGATCAGCGTCGCCGCGGCGCTGGCCTCGGCGGCGGCGGTGGCCCTGGCCGCACTGCTGGCGGTGATGATCTCCCGACTCTGGCTGGCCACCGATGCTTCCCCGCTCGCCGTCCAGCGGGCGCTGGGTGCCTCGCCCCTCACGCTGCGCGCCCCGTACCTCATCCGGATGCTGGTCACCCTGCTGCTCGGCCTGGTCGCCGGTGCCGCACTCTCCCTCACCCTGGGACAGGGACTGTTCAACGTCCTGATCGAGGGGATGTTCGGGGGGATGGAGCATCTGTTCCAGGGCACCAGCCGGATCGATCTCGTCGTCGATCCGCTGCTGACCGGAATCGCGATGCCGCTGCTGCTGGGCACCATCGCCACGCTCGCCACGCTGTGGACCTGCCGCCGGCTGCGCACCGCCGACGTGCGCGCCCAGACCACGGAATGATCCCCTCGGAGGAGACCGTCATGACCACCACCCTCAGCACCACCGGCCTGGACGTTCCGCTGCTCGAGGCCAGAGGAGTGACGCGCCGCCTGCAGCGGACCACCATCCTGCACGACATCGATCTCACGGTCGCGGACGGGGAGTTCCTCGCGGTGATGGGCCCTTCCGGCTGTGGGAAGTCAACCCTGCTGTACACGCTCAGCGGTCTCGAGGACCCCACCGACGGCAGCGTGCTGTGGGCGGGGGAGGACCACAGCACGCTCGACGGGAAGGCACGTTCGCGCCGCCGACTGCTGGAGATCGGCATCGTGTTCCAGCAGTTCCATCTGCTGCGGAACCTCTCGCTGCTGGACAACGTGCTGCTGCCGGGGCTGCTTGCCCGGACCGAGCAGCGCACCGTGCTGCGCACCAGAGCCGAGCAGCTCATGACGCAGCTCGGCGTCGACGATCTCGCCGAGCGTGGAGTCGGTGAAGCCTCCGGTGGGCAGCTGCAGCGGGTGGCTCTCGCCCGGGCACTCATCAACCATCCTCGGTTGCTGGTGGCCGATGAGCCGACCGGAGCGCTGGACTCCGCAGCCACCGAGGAGATGATGGATGCCCTTGCTGAGATCAGCGCCGAGGGGACGACGATCGTGCTGGTCACCCATGACGCCCAGGTCGCGCAGCGCGCGCACCGGATCATCGCCCTGGCCGATGGTCGGATCAGCGGCGACCGGCCGGCTCCTGGGAACGGCTGACGTCCGGGAGCAGCGCGGGATCCAGTCGCAGGACCCGTGCTTCGGGATCGCGCTGGATCAGGCTCAGCAGTGAGGCGAAGGCGACCGCGATCCCGCTCATCTCCAGCAGCTCTTCGAGCATCGTGCTGTAGATATAGGCGTTGTTGACGATGCCGTCGTTCCCGGCCAGGATGCGCCCGTTGAGGGTCTCGACCGCGATCGCTCCGGCGAGGAAGAGCGCGCCTCCCAGGAACAGTCCGTTGCGTGCACGTGAGGGCAGGGAGAGGACGAGGCGGAGCAGCAGGAGGACGATCACCAGGGCGATCGGGGCGCCGAGCAGCACCCAGGAGAAGCCGATGGTGACGGGCAGATGCTCCGCGATCAGGTTGCCGGGCACGTCCAGCCGTTCATGCACCTCGAGGTACTCGTCCACCGAGGCGAACAGGGCGACGACTGCCAGCAGCCACCAGGACCGGCGTCGGGCTGATCCCGTCACGGCGATCATCGCGGCGAGGACGCCCAGCAGCAGCCACAGTCCGGAGTTGTACCAGGTGGCCATGTTGTACTCGCGGCCCACATCGAAATACCAGAAGACGGTGTGCAGGTTCTGCGAGAGCAGCCCGGTGGTGCGCTGATGCGCGAGCAGGAACAACAGCGCGATCACGATGATCATTGCGGCGACCGCGATCAGGCGGAGGGCGACCCGGTACTGGGACAGCGGTCTGAAGCCCGCGGGCGCGGAGGGCGAGGTGGACATATCGGGAGTGTATGAACTTTCGATGAGTTCGGGGTGAACCCAGGATGTGGACGCTCTCATGCGTGTCGCGGGGGAGCAGGGCACTACCGTGGGAGCCATGGCGATCATCTACCGTGCCGAGCTCAGCCCCAACAAGACCGAGATCCTCCACGACTTCCTGTCCTCGCGTTCCTGGGGAGAGACCGGTGAGCTCGTGCTCCTCGGCGCCTACCGCTTCGACGACCCCGAGGGCGAGGTCGGCGTGGAGTGCCATCTGGTGCGCGTGGGGGAGACGACCTACCATCTGCCGCTCTCGTACCGACCCCTCCGGGTTGACGGTGCCGACGAGCATCTGCTGGCCATCATGCAGCATTCGGTGCTCGGTGAGCGCTTCGTCTACGACGGCCTGGCCGACGAGACCGCACTGGACTGCTTCCGGCGCGCGATCTGTGGGGAGCAGCAGCAGGCGGCGCTCGACATCTATGACGAGGACGGCACGCTGAGCGAGACGCTTCCGCAGAGCGTGACGCTCAGCCTCGAGGTCGACGAAGGCGAGCAGCCGCCGACGGGGGATGAGCTGCTGGACGGCGCGCCGTTCACCATCGCGCGCACCCTCGGTGATCTCGACGGCGCCGTACGGCTGCGTGCCCGCTGGTCCGGCGGCGACGGCGTCGTCGTCGCGTACTGAGCACCGCCCGCAGCTCAGCCGGGGATGTCCACCAGCGTGAGGCAGAACGGGTGGCCCACCGGATCGGCGAACTCCAGGCAATGCTCCGCATCGGCAGTAGCAAGGGGATTTCCGAGGGTCCGGCGGTCTGGCGCCACCGTCGCCTCACCGCTAGGGTCACGTTCATGGAGATGCTCGGAGCAGCTCAGATCGCCGCAGCCCGCCTGACGGACTGGTGCCAACTCGCCCAGGGCCTGCACGCCCGGTATCTCATCGACGACTTCGAAGCGGGAGCACGTTTCCTCGTGGCCATCGGCGAGGTCGGCACCGAGCTCGGCCATCAGCCTCGAGTATCGATGGACGCCGGTCATGTCGATCTGAAGCTGGTCAGTGACGACGCGATCTATCGGGACGGAGAGACTGAGCACGTCGTCCAGTGGGTCACCCAGAGGGACCTGGACCTGGCACGGCGCATCACCGAGATCGCTGCGCTCCACGATCTTCGCGCCGAGGTGGCTGCGGTCAGCCACATCGAGCTCGGGCTCGACACCCAGAGCTCCGCGATCATCGCCCCGGTATGGGCAGCGCTCCTGACCGGGGACCCTGCGGCCCAGGGCCGCGGGACACCGAGCGACGAGGTGCGAGATGCCACGGGGCGGGTCCCGAATCTGTGGTTCGGGGACGGGCAACAGGCGGGCGAGCAGCGGTTCCATCTCGAGGTGTACGTGACCCCGGAGGTCGCGCCGCAGCGGATCGCGGCGGCCGTGGCCGCCGGGGGGACTGTCGTCGATGACAGTCAGGCGCCCTCGCTCGTGGTGATCACCGACCAGGACGGCAACAGGGGAGTCGTGTGCGCTCCGGCGCCGATCGCGGGCACAGGGGACTGACATGCCCGAAGGGTCGTCGTACCGCATCGAGCCGCTGGACATCCGCACCTGGCCTGCCTTCGAGGCTCTGGTGCAGCGGCACAACGGCATCTTCGGCGGCTGCTGGTGCCTGTACTTCCATCCGGCCTGCGAAGGGCGCGGCGAGAGCTTCGAGGGCAATCGCCTGCTGAAGAAGGCTCACGTCGAGCAGGGGACAGCACACGCTGCGTTGGTCATGGACGGCGAGGAGGCGATCGCCTGGGCCGAGTACGGCACCCCGGAGGAGCTGCCGACGATCCATCATCGCAAGCAGTACGACGCCACCAGCACTGCGGCGCCGGACTTCCGGATCACCTGTGTCTTCGTCGACAAGCGGTATCGGCGCCACGGCCTGACCGAATTGGCGATCACCGGCGCGCTGGGGCACATCGCGGCAGCCGGCGGCGGAACGGTCGAGAGCTATCCTCACGACCTGACGCATCAGACGAAGAAGATGTCCTCGTCGTTCCTGTACAACGGCACCCGGCGCCTGTACGAGCGGCTCGGCTTCACTTACGACCGACCCAAGGGGCTGAAGAACTGCGTCATGGTCATGACCGTGGAGCCAGCGTGAGCTGGACTAGACACAGGACACAGAACACAGAACCGTCAGGGGAGCACTCTCTGCGCGTCACTCCAGGCCCACTTTACATAACGTGCATTATCGGCGGCGCATGAAGGGCCTGGCCGGGCATGTGTCGGCCGTGTCGCCGCACCACTGACACTTCAGGCGCACTACCTACGAGGTGTCGCCCACGACGGCTTCGTCCAGGATCCCACTGAGGCCGTCAGGAACATCGGCCCTCGGCACCATCGACGGCGTTGCACCGACAGTGACGAACCTGCGCCAAAGCTCGGGGATCCGGGCATCCGGGCCATCGAGACAGCATCTGAAAACTGAACTCAGGAACACATCTTTCGCACGCTGTATCGCCCGCTTCGGGAGACCTTCTCCGTGCAGCCCTGATCTCCGCACGCTCCTGGCGACCTCTCCCCCGGCACTCTCTTGTAAAGTGCTTGCGACCTGCAGGTTTGCTGCATCGTCGCAGGTCACGGCACAGCTCTGCTCGACGGGATTCTTTTCGCGCGTCGATCGGATGCCGCAGGCCGACCCGCATGGGCGTCACGGACTTTTCCTGCAGCCTCCTCGAGGGTCTTGTGCTGCGCGGCGCGCAGCACCAGTTCACAGAGAGAAGACCGACCAGCAGATCGCGTCACGACTCCCCTGGTCCTCGAGCACGAGCTCCCGGACCGCTGCCGGCAGGCGGGCGCGCTGCCAGTCCCGCTCGCCGCGCAGTGCGTCGTCGCCGGAGGCGCTGCGCACCGCCTTGAGCGCATAGGCGGCAGCACCCAGGTCATGCTCGGCGACGTGGCCCACGCAGGCGGCCTGCCCGGCGGCATAGGCGGCGAAACGGGCGGCACCGGGCAGCGGCCGGGCGGCGCCCATCGCGTGCCCGCCCAGCGTCCGGGCCTGCATCATCGACATCTCGCCGTCGGCCCAGGCGCGCGCCGCGACGATCGCGTCGCGGGGACGCGCGTCCCCCGGCTGGACGGTCTCGAACAGCGCGAGCACGTGCTCGGCGCAGTCGGCCGCCCAGCGAGCCAGCAGCTGATGGTGCTCGTCACGCAGGGTCCCTCCGCGACGGATCGTCACCATCCGCGGATCACGCACCTCGGGCAGGATCATCACTGGCTCATCTCGCGGCCGATCCGCTCAGGCTGCGACGGTGTGGGGGTTCGCGGTGCCGCTCCCCCGGCCCGCCAGAACGAAGAACGTCGCCGAGATCAGGCAGCCCACCACCATGGTGATCGCCATCGGCAGCGAGGAGTGGGTACCGGCGATGCCCACGAGCGGCGCGGCGATCGAGGCGGAGAAGGAGAAGCCAAGGCCCAGCATCGCCGACCCGGTGCCGGCGAACTCGCGGGCCTGGTCCGAGGCGAGCGCGCCTCCGTTGCCGAAGATCATGCCCTGCGGCGCGACGGTGAAGAAGAACGCCGGGAGCACGATCCACGCCGGGGTGTCCAGGAACAGGCTGCCGAACAGCAGCGCGAAGCTCGCGAGCGACACCACGATCAGACCCACGCGGATCAGGGCCCGGGGATGGATGGTGCGGGTCAGGCGCGCCGAGAGGAGCGAGAGCACCATCATGCCCACGGAGTTGATCGCGAAGCTCACCGAGTACTCACTGGAGGAGAAGCCGAGCATCTCCTGGACCACGAAGGACGAGGCGGAGACGTAGGCCATCAGCGCGAATGCGGAGAAGGCGTTGACCAGCAGGTACGCGACGAATATCCGTCGGCGCAGCAGCGTGTGCACGTTCCGCAGGAAGGTGCGGAAGCCGCCCGAGTGCCGTCGGGATACCGGCAGCGACTCGGGGATCAGGAAGAGCACGCCGAGCAGCGAGACCAGGGACATCGCGGCGATCACGACGAACACCTCCCGCCACTGGCCGACCAGCAGGATGAGCCCGCCGAGCAGCGGGGCGACGATCGGTGCGACGCCGCCCACGCCCTGCATGATGTTCATGATCCGGAAGAGCTCCGGGCCGTCGGTCATGTCGATCAGCACCGCGCGGCCCAGCACCATGCCGAAGCCGCCGCCGATGCCCTGCAGCACGCGCATCACCAGGAGCATCTCCACGTCCCCGGCGAGGGCGCAGCCGATCGAGGCCACGAGGCACAGCACGATGCCGATCAGCAGCGGGATGCGGCGGCCCATGCGGTCCGAGAGCGGGCCTGCGACGATCTGTCCGCTCGCGGTGCCGAGGAAGAACGCCGTGATCGTCAGCTGCATCATCGAGGCGGTGCTGCCGAGCTCCTCGGCCACCTCCGGGAAGGCCGGGATGTACATGTCGGTGGCGAGCGGGCCGATCGCGCTGAGCGTGGTGAGCACGAGGATCACCATCGCGGTGACCTTGCTGCGGGTGCGGCTGAGCTGCTCTTCGTCGGGGAGGCGGGCCATCTCGTGGTCCGCCGGGTCCTCGAGCACGGGGATCGCACCGGTGATGGTGGGGATCGCACCGGTGATCGTGGGGATGGACCCGGTGGTGGTGGGGATGGATCCGGTCGCGGTGGGGATGGATCCGGTCGTGGTGGGGATCGAGCCGGTGGAGGTCGGGGGCTCTTCGCGAGCGTCCTCGCGGGATGTGTCGTCGGCGGCGGGTGCCACGGAGGTCCTTTCACGGAGTGCAGACGTCGGGCCAGGAGGATCTCGGCGATCCTGCCTGGCCCGATCAGCAATCCTATAGGCGCGTCCGCGGCCCCGTACAGGTCCTCGGCACGCCCGCGCCGTCACACGGCGGGCTTCTCCCGCGCGGCCAGCCCCGCCTGGTAGCTGGGGTCAGTGCGCTTCATCCAGCGGATCACTGCGGAGGTCACCGGGATCATCGCGTACTGCACTGCGACCTTGTACACGAACCCCAGGATCGTGTACTCAGCCCACTGCTCGAAGCTGGTGATGCCGATCGCGACCGAGGCGATCGAGCAGAAGATGATCGTGTCCACCAGCTCGCCGAGGCCGCTCGAGGTGAACAGCCGGGCGATCAGGCCCCTCTCCCCCATGCGCCGCTTCATACGGGTCACCACGAAGGAGTTCAGGCTCTGCCCGGCGAGGAAGCCTGCGAGCCCGGCGAGCACCACGATCCAGACCGGCCCCAGAGCCAGTTCGAGAGCTTCCTGCTTGGCCAGCCCGTAGGCATCGGGGAACGGGGGCAGCGCGATGATCACCTGGTAGCTGATCGAGGCCAGGATGCTCACGGCGAAGGAGGTGATGATCGCGCGGCGCGCGCTGCGGGCGCCGTACAGCTCGGTGATGATGTCGCCGAGCACATAGGCCAGGGGGAAGAGGAAGAAGCCACCATCGGTGATGATCTCGAAGCCGGTGCCGGGGATGGTTCCGAAGCTGACGCCCTTGGCAGCGCCGATCCCTGAGAGCACGACCACGGTGACCATGGCGGCGAGGAGTATGTCGAAGTGAGAGCTGCCCCGGTCGGCGTAGACGGCGCCGGCCGGGCGTCCAGAGTGCTGGGCGGAGGGGGTGGGGGGTGTTTCAGTGTTCACCGGGGCAGGGTACACAGCGGGCCGGGCCGACACCACGCGGGCCGGGTCAAGACCACGCGCGGTCAGGGCCCGGCCCGGCCGGTGTGACGGAGTCCGGTGGAGGCTCAGATGCCGTCGGCGCCGTAGTCGTACTCGCCGACGAAGCGCGCGAACTGCTCTTCGCTGCCATGCCAGAGGTTCGAGTCGCCGGCGAAGGGACCGGAGTCCGAGTACTGCCACATCTCCCAACCCCACCAGCGGCCCGGCAGCGTGCTGGGGCGGGAGGAGGAGTAGGAGGCGAGGAAGAGCGGGGAATTCTTCGGGGTCCACTCCCCCACCACGTCGTTCCACCAGTGGAGGTTCGTGTACAGCACCGGTCGGCGGCCGGTCTGCTCACGGTAGTGATCGGAGAAGCCCACGATCCAGTCGCGCATCTCCTGCCGGGAGAGACCGTAGTCGCGCGGCAGGCCGTGGTACCCCTCGAAGTCGACCATGCCGGGCAGGGTGATGCCGTCTTCGCTCCAGCCGCCGCCGTTGTTGAGGAAGAAGTCCGCCTGCTCCTCGGGGCCTCCGGAGTCGGGGCGCGCGAAGTGGTAGCCGCCGCGCAGGAGGCCCGCGTTCCCGGCGCCGGTGTACTGGTGATTGAAGGCAGGGCTGCGGTAGCTGCGGCCCTCGGTCGCCTTGACGTACGCGAAGCGGGAGCCGAGCTCGGCCTGGGCGGCCCAGTCGACCTCCCCCTGCCAGCCGGAGACGTCCTGGCCGTAGATGCCGGCCGCGTTCGCCGCCGGGGCCGCCAGAGCGGCCGTGCCGGTGCCGAGAGCCGCAGCACCGAGGACTCCTCCGCGCAGGACGGACCGGCGCGAGGCGCCGCCGGGCTCGGCGGGAACGGGAGGAGGGGTGAGATGGCGGGGTCGATAGGACGACATGGCGTCTCCTGGGGAAGCGGGGAAGCTGGGGAAGCAGGAACAGTCAGTGCGACGACCGTCACACCGCCGCCACCGTACGCGGGACCGCTCCCCCATGGGGTCCGCAGCTGCAGAACTCGGCGTGTCGCGACGAATCGGGCAGACCGCGCCGAAGCGGGCCCACAGCCGTGTCCCGGCGCTCAGCCCTCTCGGGGCACTCAGTCCGCGCGCGGCGCTATGAAGGCCTGCAGCGTGCCCAGGATGGTGGTCGCGGCGAGCTCGGTGACGTCGCGCTGCTCCATGTGCTCGCGCAGCATGAGGTCGATGAAGATGCCGATCAGCAGTTGCGCGAGATCCTCCGGCGCCAGCAGTGCGCGTGCCCCGGTTGCCTCGAGCCGCATCGAGAGCATGGCGCCGATCTCGTTCCGCAGCCGTTCACGCTGCACGGCGAGCTCCACCCGCATCTGCTCGTCCCGCAGCGAGTGCGCGATCGCATCGGAGTAGAGCAGGTACCACTGGCGGCCGAAGGGTCGGATCCCCTCGAACACCGCGAGCATCACGTCGGCATCGTCAAGGTCGGGAAGGCGCTGGGAGTTCTGTGCCGACGCCTGGGTCACCGCGTCCTCGACGGAGCTGTTCGCGATGCCGATGAGCTCCGCGGTCACCTCGTCGAACAGCGCGGTGAAGACCTCCTCCTTGGTGGAGAAGTTCGAGTAGAAGGCTCCGCGGGTGAACCCGGCCGCCTTGGCGAGGTCGTCGACCGTCGCGCCGTCGACGCCCTTCTCGACGAAGACCTCGAGCGAGGCCCGCACGAGCTTCGCGCGCGTGTTCTCCCGGCGCCGGGTGCCGGCGGATTCGGGCAGCGGCTCGAACAGATCGCTCATGGCTCCTCATGGGGATGCGGTGGGACAGGTTGCGGCAGGGCAGGGCGGGTGGGATGACTCTCACCCCGGTGATGCTCAGGGGACGTTGATGTCCGTGAGGACCAGCCGATACTATCGCACCGATACGTTCGTGTATCGAATGCGTGGGCGTCTCCAGTGGGGCGGTCCGACGTCTCCCCCTGCTCGTGCCCGTACTGGAGGTCGCGTGTCCTCGTCCCTGTACCGCCTCGGTCGTCTGATGGCCTCCCTGCGCTGGAAGATCGTCGGCGCCTGGGCCGCGCTGCTGCTCATCGTGGGCGGCCTCGCCGTGGGCCTCGGCGGCACCTTCGCCACCGACATCCAGATCCCCGGCACCGAGGGACAGCGCGGCATCGATGCCCTCGCCCAGCGCTTCCCGGAGCTGGGCGGCACCGCAGGCCAGGTGGTGCTGGTGGCCCCCGACGGCACCACGGTCGATGAGCATCAGGACCAGATCGAGACGCTCATGGAGGAGATCGCCGCCGTCGACGGCGTCGCCGCCGCCCCCTCCCCCTTCGACGAGCTCTCTCCCGGCACCCGCACCGAGGACGACACCGCGATCATCGCCCAGTTCCAGATGGAGCCCTATGACGGCGAGTACCCCGCGGAGTCCATCGCCGAGATCACGCAGCTGATCGAGGAGGCGGAGACCCCGTCGCTCGAGACCCACGTCGGAGGCCAGGTGCTCCAGAGCGCCGAGATCCCCTTCGGCGCCGGAGAGGTGATCGGCGTCATCGTCGCGCTGCTGATCCTCGCTATCGTGTTCCGCTCGCTGGTCCCCGCGGTCATCCCGATTATCACCGCGGTCGTCGGCGTCGGCGTCTCGATGCTCGCCCTGGTCGCACTCTCCGCCGGGGTCGAGATCCCCTCGGTGACCAC
This sequence comes from Brachybacterium sp. AOP29-B2-41, assembly GCF_052378395.1. Taxonomy (NCBI): domain Bacteria; kingdom Bacillati; phylum Actinomycetota; class Actinomycetes; order Micrococcales; family Dermabacteraceae; genus Brachybacterium; species Brachybacterium sp. AOP29-B2-41. Next base: position 226,795 of record NZ_JBQSXR010000003.1, on the reverse strand, counting down.
CGCGCTCGGCGCGATGCTCGGCCTCGCCGTCGGCATCGACTATGCCCTGTTCATCCTCTCGCGCCACCGCGACCAGCTCAGCCAGGGCGATGACGTCCACGAATCGATCGGCAAGGCCCTGGCCACCTCCGGCAGCGCCGTGATCTTCGCCGGCCTGACCGTGATCGTCGCGCTGGTGGGCCTGTTCATCACCGGCATCCCCTTCCTCACCGTGATGGGCGTCGCCGCAGCGGCGACCGTTGCCCTGTCCGTGGTCGTCGCCCTGACCATGCTCCCGGCGATGATGGGGATCCTCGGTGAACGTCTGCGCCCGCGCAGGATCCGCCGGGCCATGGCAGAACACGGCGGGACGCTGCCGGCCCCGGAGCCGGACGCGCGACCCCGTCGGAGCTTCGGCCGCACCTGGGTGCGCCTGGTGACCAAGGTGCCCGCGCTCACGATCCTGCTGGTGATCATCGGCGTCGGCGCCCTCGCGATCCCGATCAAGGACCTCGAGCTGGCACTGCCCGATCTCGGCACCGAGCCGCAGGGCACCTCCGCCCGCGACACCTATGACCTGGTCGCCGAGGAGTTCGGCCCCGGCTACAACGGACCCCTGCTGGTCACGGCCGACATCATCAACACCACCGATCCGCTCGGCGTGGTCGACGAGCTGGAGAGCGACATCGCCTCCCTCGACAACGTCAAGGAGATCCAGATGGCGACCCCCAACCGGGGTGCCGACATGGCGGTGGTGGTCGTGGTCCCCGACGGCGGGCCCACCGACCAGTCCACCAAGGACCTGGTCGCCGAGCTGCGCGGCAGCGCCGACGGCTGGGAGGACGAGCTGGCGATCTCCGAGGTGACGGTCACCGGTGCGACCGCCGTCGGCATCGACGTCACCGACAAGCTCTCCAGTGCTCTGCTGCCCTTCGCACTGTTCGTGGTGGGCCTCTCGCTGATCCTGCTCGCCCTCGTGTTCCGCTCCATCTGGGTGCCCATCAAGGCTTCCGTGGGCTATCTGTTCTCGGTCGCCGCGGCCTTCGGCGTGACCTCGATGGTGTTCGAGTACGGCTGGTTCAACGGACCGCTGTTCGTGCACGTCAACGGCCCCGTCGTCTCCTTCATGCCGATCATGGTGATGGGCGTGCTGTTCGGCCTGGCCATGGACTACGAAGTCTTCCTGGTCTCCCGCATGCGCGAGGAGTTCGTGCACACCGGCGATGCCCGCGGCGCGATCGAACGCGGCTTCACCGCCAACGCCCCGGTGGTCACTGCCGCGGCACTGATCATGGTCGCGGTGTTCGCCGGCTTCGTCACCTCCGGCTGGTTCATGCTGCAGCCGATCGCCGTGGCGCTCGCGGTGGGGGTGCTGGTCGATGCCTTCGTGGTGCGGATGACCTTCGTCCCCGCAGTGCTCGCGCTGCTGGGACGGCATGCCTGGTGGCTGCCGGGATGGCTGTCCCGCGCGCTGCCCACGGTCGATGTCGAGGGCGAGGGGCTGGCCGCGGTGCTCGAGCACCGCCGCTGGACCGGGGAGCACGGCGAGCACGCGCTGCGTCTGGACCAGGTCGTCGCGCCTCTGCTCGGTGCCTCCGGCACCGTGGGTCCGCTCACCGGCTCCATCGCCCCGGGCACCCTGCTGGTGGTGCGCGCGCCCGACGACGCCGCGCGCGCGACCTTCCTCGCGCTCGCCGCGGGTCGCCACACCCCGACCTCCGGCATCCTCGCCGTCCATGACCGCCTGGCCCCTGACGATCTCGGGGCGATCCAGGGACGTGCTCACTGGATCGGCGCCGGCGCACCTGTCGCGCACCGGCTGGTTGAGATCGATGGCCACGGCATCGGCCGGGCGGTGATCGTCATCGAGCAGATCGAGGATCTCGCCCACGCCGCCGCTGTCAGCGACGACACCCTCATCGAACGCCTCGACGCACTGCTGGAGAAGGGCGCCACGGTGATCGTCGGCTCCCGCACCGACCGTCCCGTCGACGCCGAACGCCACCTGTCCGGGAGCCTGCGCGATCCGCGCCGGCTGCTCGCCCTGTCCGTCCAACGCTCCACCGCGTCGTCTCCAGACACCGCGTCCTCCCTCGAAGGAGCCCTCGCATGAACCGCCTCACGCACCCCCGCACCCTGATCGTCGTCCTGGTGCTGCCGCTGCTGGTGGCCGCACTGGGCATGTGGGCGCTCAGCGGGCGCGTGGACCGCCTGGACACGGTGCCCGCCGCGGTCGTGAACCTCGATGCGGGCGCTGAGATCGAGAACGCCGACGGCGAGGTCCAGACCGTCCCCTTCGGCCGGCTGCTGGCCGGGTCCCTGACCCAGCCCGGCACCGTCGAGGGGCAGGACGCCCCCGACACCACCGGCTTCGACTGGCAGCTGACCAGCCAGGATGATGCCGCGCAGGGTCTCCAGGACGGCACCTACTCCGCCGTGGTGGTGATCCCGGAGAACTTCTCCCAGGATCTGGCCACGATCGGCACCCCCGAGGCCACCCAGGCGATCCTCGAGGTCACCACCAACGACGCCAGCGGCCAGATCAACGCCCTGGTGGGCACTGCGATCGCCGAGGCGTCCGCCTCCACCATGGGTGGGCAGATGGCACAGCAGTACCTCGACGGCCTCTACCTCGGCTTCAACGACCTCGGCGAGGGCTTCCGCGATGCCGCCGACGGTGCGCAGGACCTCTCCGAGGGCACCAGCGATCTGGACAGCGGCACCCAGGAGCTCGCCGAGGGCACCCGCACCCTGGCCGACGGGACCGAGAAGGCGGCCGAGGGCGCGCACGAGTTCTCCGGCGGGGTGTGGACCTTCGCCGACGGCACCTGGCAGGCGGCCGACGGGACCCGCACGCTCGCCGATGGACTCGACGAGCTGGCCACCGGCAGTGAGGATCTCGCCGACGGCGTCCTCGGACTGCAGGACGGCATGAACGGCACCGACGGCCAGCCGGGCCTGCTCGATGGCGCCTCGCTGCTCGCCGCCGGCGTGGAGGGCGACGGCACCGCGGAGAACCCGGGTCTCGAGGCCGGCGCGGACCAGCTCGCCACCGGCATCGAGCAGTTCGCGGACGGCGTCTCCCAGGCCGGAACCGCGGTCACGGGCGACGGCACCGCGGAGAACCCCGGCCTGGTCCCCACCGCGCAGGGCGTCGCAGAGGGCACCGCGGAGCTCGGCCAGGGCGCGCAGCAGGCCGCCGACGGGCTCGCCGGCACGCCCGAGCAGCCGGGCCTCGCCCAGGGCGCGCAGGGAGTGGTCACCTACGGCGAGAGCCTCTCAACCATCGTGAACGGCGACGGCAGCGCCGAGAACCCCGGTATGCATGAGCTGGCGCTCCAGATGGACGCGACCGCCGACGCGATGCTCCTCGAGGATCCCGAGGACCCGAACGCCCAGGCGATCAAGCAGCAGGCCCAGGGCATGCTCGGGTACGCGGAGGGAGCCTCGACGGTCGTGAACGGTGACGGCACCGTCGAGAACCCCGGCCTGACCGCCACCGCGCAGGGTGTGGGCGACGGCGCGACGACCGCTGCCGAGGGCGTCCAGCAGATCGCCGACGGCATCAACGGCACCGACGAGCAGCCGGGCCTGGTCCAGGGCACCGAGGGCGTGGTGACCTACGCCCAGGGCATCGCGTCCGCCGTCGACGGGGACGGCACCGCCGAGAACCCCGGGCTCACCGCGGCCGCGCAGCAGCTCGCCGCCGGCGCCCGCACCAGCGCCGACGGCGCCGGAGAACTGGTGAACGGGGTGAGCGGCCTGCATGACGGGCTGGTGCGGTATGCCGACGGCGTCGACCAGCTCGCGGAGGGCGCCTCGCAGCTCGCCACTGGCACCCGGACCAGCGCTGATGGCGCCGGAACCCTCGCCGATGGCACCGATCAGCTGGCCGAGGGGGCGACCGAGCTCGGCACCGGCGCGCAGCAGCTGGCGCAGGGCAATCAGCAGCTGGCCGATGGCTCCGGGGAGCTCGCGGAGGGCACTGAGGAGCTGGCCGAGGGCACCACCGGGCTCGCGGAGGGCACCGAGGAGCTGGCCGGCGGTCTGCGCGAGGGCGCGGACTCCGTGCCCTCGTACACCGAGGCCGAGCGCACCCGGATGGGTGAGATGGCCGCCGCTCCCGTCGGCACCGAGGTGGAGCGGCAGAACGAGGCGAACGGGGCGGATACCGCCACCTTCCCCTTCGTCACCGCGCTCGCGCTGTGGCTGGGCGCCTTCGGCACCTTCCTGCTGCTGCCGGCGCTGCGGCGCAGCCTGCTGGACCGGGCGCTGCCGATGTGGCAGGTGGTGCTGCGCTCGCTGGCACCGGCGCTGCTGATCGCGGTGGTGCAGACCGTCGCGGTGCTGTCGGTGCTCACCGCCATCGGCATCTCGCCGCTGTCCCCGCTGTCGGTGGGACTGGTGGCCTTCGCCGGGGCGGTCATGTTCGCCGCGCTGCACCAGATGCTGCTGACGCTGCTGGGCGATCGCATCGGCCGGATCTCTTCGATCGTGCTGATGGTGCTGCAGGTGGTGACGCTGGTGGGGATCGTGCCGGTGCAGACTGCTCCGGAGCTGCTGCAGTCGATCGGCTCGCTGATGCCGCTGTCGATCGTCACCCAGGGCCTGGTCCATGCGGCGCTCGGCGGGTCGCTGGTGAGCACCTCGAGCACCCTGCTGGGAATCGTTGCGTGGGCGGCGGTGTCGCTGCTGCTGACCCTGGTGGCCTCGCGCAGGGCCCGCTTCGCGCGGCGTTCCGTGCGGGTGGGCGCGGGGGCGGTCCCGGCGGCTGCCTGACGGGAGCAGTCACTGGAAGTCCCTGCTCACTGGAAGTCCCTGGACCTGCCCGCTGCGACCAGGTCCAGGGCGGTGACGTCGTCGGCGACGAGGTTCACCGCGCCGGTGCGGTTCTCCACGATGCCGCGCAGCACGATCGACCGGGCGGTGCGCAGCAGGGCCCGGTGCCGTACCCAGAACCCCTGGGAGCAGACCACGTTGAGGATCCCGGTCTCGTCCTCGAGGCTGAGGAAGGTGACGTTCCCGGCGGTCGCGGGGCGCTGGCGGTGGGTGATCACCCCGGCGACCCGGATCCGGGTCGAGTCCTCCGCCTCGCGGGTGCCGGCGATCGAGAGCACCCCGTCCCTCGTGAGCTGCTTCCGCAGCAGCGCCATCGGGTGGTCATCCAGGGTGATACCGGTGGCCCAGGCGTCGGCGGTGGCGAGCTCCGCCTCGCTCATCCCCGGCAGCATCGGCGCCTGGGCACCGATCGCGAGATGCGGCAGGGTGCCCGGGGATTCCTGCGCGGCGGCGCCCGCGGCCCACAGAGCCTGCCGACGCGAGCTCGCCAGCGCATCGAGCGCCCCGGCCGTGGCCAGTGCCTCGAGCTGCCGAGCGGTCAGCCGCACCCGGCGGGCCAGATCCGGGACCGAGACGAACACCCCACCGCGCTCCCGCTCCCCCGTGATCATCTCCGCGGTCTCGGTGCTGATGCCGCGCACCTGATCCAGGCCCAGCCGGATCGCCGGACCGGCCGCTGCGCTCTCTCCCTGGACCTGCTCCCGCGGCGGATCCACCCGGTAGCCGTGATGCTCCTCGTCGGTCTCCAGATCGGTGCGGGCGCGGCTGCGGAGCACATCGGGCCCGCGGGTGAGCACGCCATGCCGGCGGGCGTCCGCGACCAGCGACTGCGGGGAATAGAAGCCCATCGGCTGGGAGCGCAGGAGCGCCGCGGTGAACGCGGCCGGGTAGTGGCACTTCAGGTAGGAGCTCGCGTAGACGAGGTACGCGAAGGAATACGCGTGCGACTCGGGGAAGCCGTAGTTGGCGAAAGCCAGCAGCTTGCGGTGGACCGCGTCGGCGTCCTCCCCCACGATCCCGTGCTTGGCCATCCCCTCGAACAGCGCGTCGGAGAGCTCGAGCATCCTCTGGGTGGAGCGCTTGGAGCCCATCGCGCGGCGCAGCTGATCGGCCTGGGCGGGGGTGAAGTCCGCGACGTCGACCACCATCTGCATCAGCTGCTCCTGGAACAGCGGGATCCCGAGCGTGCGGCCCAGGGACTTCTCCAGCCGCGGGTGGAGGAAGGTGACCTCCTCCTCCTTGTTCCGGCGCCGGATGTAGGGGTGCACGCTTCCGCCCTGGATGGGGCCGGGCCGGATCAGCGCCACCTCCACCACCAGGTCGTAGAACTCCCGGGGCCGCAGCCGCGGGAGGGTGGAGATCTGGGCACGGGACTCCACCTGGAACACGCCCACGCTGTCCCCCTCGCACAGCATGTCGTAGACCGCCTCGTCCTCCTGCGGCAGGGTGCGCAGCTCGAAGTGCTGGCCGTGGTGCTCGGCGATGATCCGCAGCGCATGATCCAGCGCGGTGAGCATCCCCAGCCCCAGCAGGTCGAACTTCACCAGGCCCGCGTCGGCGCAGTCCTCCTTGTCCCACTGCAGCACGGAGCGGTTCTCCATCGCGGCCCACTGCACCGGGCACACCTCGATCACCGGCCGGTCGCACAGCACCATCCCGCCGGAGTGGATGCCGAGGTGGCGGGGGGCGTCACGCAGCTGGTGGGCGAGCTCGACCACGTCGGCGGGGACGTCCGCATCGGCGAGGGAGGAGAAGGAGCGCTCGATCCGCTTGGCGAAGGCGTCCTGCGCGCCGGGGTCGTAGCCGAGCGCCCGAGCCGCGTCGCGCACCGCGAGCCGGGCCCGGTAGGTGATGACGTTGGCGACCTGGGCGGCGTTCTCCCGCCCGTAACGGTCATAGACGTGCTGGATCACCTCCTCGCGGCGGTCGGAGGCGATGTCGATGTCGATGTCCGGCGGGCCGTCCCGCTCGGGGGCCAGGAACCGTTCGAACAGCAGGTGGTGGCCGACGGGCTCGACCGCGGTGATCCCCAGCGCGTAGCAGACGGCACTGTTGGCGGCCGAGCCCCGGCCCTGGGCGAGGATCCCCTCCCCGGCGCAGAAGTCGACGAGCTCGTGGACGATGAGGAAGTAGCCGGGGAAGTGCAGGTCGATGATGACCTTCAGCTCGTGGTCGATCTGCGCCCACGCCCCCGGGATCTGCTCGGGACGCTCTGCCGTCGGGCGCGGTCCGTAGCGCTCCTGGCCCTCGATCTCCACCAGCTCCACCAGCCAGCTGGCCTCGTCGTGCCCGGAGGGCACCGGGAATGGCGGCAGATCCGGGGCCAGCAGCCGCAGGTCGAAAGCGCAGTCCCGTCCCAGCCGTGCCGCCTGCGCGATCGCACTGGGATAGCGGGGCAGCAGCTGGGCCATCTCCTCGCCGCTGCGCAGGTGCGCGGGACGGGAGGAGAGGTGGGGATCAGCCTGGGCGAGCGGCACTCCGGCGCGCAGGGCGGCGTGGGTGTCCGCCAGGCGCTTGTCGGCCGGGCGGGCGTAGTGGGCGTTGGTGCTCGCCACCAGCGGCAGGGAGACCGCATCGAGCCCGTGGCTCTCGCGCACCAGGCGGGCGCCCTGGGCGAGCGCGTCGTGGAGTTCATCCGCCTCTCCCCCACCGCCGGCGATCAGCTCGACGGCGACGTTGCCGGGGCCGAACAGCTCCAGCAGTCGCGTGATGGCCTCCGCGGCCGCGTGGGCGGCCGCCTCGAGGTCCCCGACCTCCAGGTGCGGGGCCGCGGCCCGGGTCACCGAGCCTTTGCGACAGCCGGTGAGGATCTGCCAGTGCCCCTCGTGGGCGAGGCGGGAGAGCTCGGCGAGCCGGTAGCGGGGGGCGGCCTTCTGCCTGCTGTCGAGGTGAGCGCGGGCGATCGCGGCCGAGAGCTGGCGGTAGCCGTCCGTGTCGCGCACCAGCACCAGCAGGTGCTCCCCCTCCGGGTCCGGCACGCCGGTCCGGGGAGCGGAGATGATCGGGGTGGTGCTCGCCGCGTCCGCCCCGGGTTCGAGGCCCAGGGTCAGCTCGGCCCCGAAGACGGTGGCGATCCCCGCCTCCGCCGCAGCCTTCGCGAAGCGCACCGCGCCGGGCAGCCCGTCGTGGTCGACCAGGGTGATCGCCCCCAGCCCCAGCCGGGCGGCCTGTGCGGCCATGTCCTCGGGGCTCGAGGCGCCGTCGAGGAAGCTGAAGTGGGAGTGGGCGTGCAGCTCCGCGTAGTCGACGGTGCGCTCAGGCCGGTAGGCGTCATCGGTGACCTGCCCGGTGTGCTCGATGACGACCGGCGGGGAGACCACCTCGGCGGGACGGTCCGAGAGGATCGCCTCGAGGTCCTTCCACGCGGGTGGGCCGAGGAACCAGCGGGCCATGCTCAGATCCCCCGTGCTGCCGCGCCGGCGTAGAGCGCGCGTGCCGCCCTGCTCGCCGTCTCTGCATCGGCGCCGCCGACGCTGCGCGCCTCATACCTCTGCTGGTTGCGCGCCCGGCGCATCTGGTCGAAGCGTCGGGCGCCCGACTGCCCCGGTGGCGTGGTCAGCACTGCTTTCAGGAAGCGACCGAGTGCTTCATGCTGCCCCGGGCCGTTGGTCGTCCGGTATCCGTAGGCGGCCAGGAGCGATTCTCCGACGTCATGCGCGGCGTCATAGGCGAGGTTGTAGCGGCTCTCGGCCCAGGTGAGGTTGTCGAGGTCATCGAGACGCCGGCGCGCTTTCTCCAGGAACAGCTCTGCACGTCTCAGGTCGACAGGCACCTGTTCTAGGCGATGTGCGGTGACGAGCGCGTTGATGACCTGGCTCTGCGCGGTCTCAAGTGGGGTCAGGGCCATGGCAGCTCTCCGAGGACGGGGACGGTGGGACTGTTCCGCACCTGGGTGTGGAACCCCGAGTCACGGTCGAACTCGGCGCGGGTGGCGATCGTGGGATTCACCGGACGGCGCACGATCTCCTCGACCCGTCCGCAGGCGTCATACACCTCATCGGGGTCGGGGGTCCCGATGACCAGGACATCGATGTCGTTCGGGGCAGGTCCGTCGACTCCTCGCATCCGGGCGGCGAAGGAGCCGTGCAGGAACGCGCTCTCGACTCCCTGGATCCGGGAGAATTCCTCCTTGAGCAGCACGACGGGTCCGGTGGTGATGAGCAGGATCTCGCGGAGCGGAGTGAAGAGCGGACTGTCCGGATCGGCGCGGAGCAGACGTGTGCGCCCCACCTGCCGTTCGGCCAGGATCCCGGCCTGGAGCAGGCGGGCGGCTTCCCGGTGCACGGTGGGATATGCCAACCCCGTCTGCTCGGCGAGCTGGGTGAGATTGCGTTCCTCATCGTCGAGCATGAGCGCGGACAGCAGTCGGGCCTGGCCGTCCGACCGGAAGATCGGTGCAAGCAGAGGCGCTTCAGTTCTCATATAACGGAGGATATCCTCCATTATTGTGAGTCTCAAGGGGTTGATCACTGCTTCAGTCATAGAGTCCCTCCAGTGCCCAGTCGCCGGTCCGCGACAACGCGAGCACCGCGGTCTCCTCGGCGCTCGCGCCCCGCACGACCAGCTGCAGGCGGGCGGCGCGATGGCCGTCCCGGGCCCACCAGCGCTCATCGATCACCGTCGGGGCACCGTGGCCGAGCACCGGATAGCCGGAGCCGGCGCGCAGTCCCGCCCGTTGCAGGGCCGGAGCGCCGGGCGCGCTGACCAGCAGCTGAGCGGGCGGGGCGCTCAGCAGGCCGCGGGCGGTGACCACGACGGGCCGGCCGGAGGCGTCCTCGAGCCGCACCGCGGGCGGCTCGCGGAACACGGTGGCGGGTACCGGGCGCGGCAGGGAGCCGGGCCAGGGGCCGTCGCGGTGAGTGGGCTTCTCGCTGCGCCAGGGCACGAGCGTCACCTCCTCGGCGAGCAACCGCCCGCCTGTGAGGGCGGGGACCTGCACCGCGTCCTCTCCTGCCAGGCCCTGGGCTCGGGCGAGGGCGCGGGAGGCGCGCTGGGCCGCTTCCCCGGCGCTGCCCCACAGGGCGGGGGCGTTCTCCCCGGCCGGGGCGAGCTGCAGCGGGTGCAGACCGATCCGGGTGATCGCGCCGGTCGCGGGGCCGCCCAGGCGGGCGCGGGTGATCCAGCCGTCGCACTGCCAGCGGATGCGGTCCACGACATCGGCGGCGGTGAGCGCCCCGTCGTGCCGCCAGGTGCGCTCCATCTCCTCGCCGCTCTCGGTGCGGGCCACGATCCGCAGCCGGGTGCACACCAGGCCGTTCGCGGCCAGCATCTCGTGCAGCTGCTCGGCCAGCGGGCGGGCGATGAAGGCCGCCTGGTCGGTGCGCACCAGCGGGGTCTCCAGCGTGGTCTCGGCGAGGATCGGCTGGGTGGGATGGTGCGCCGCAGGCGGGGTGGGCTCCTCACCGCGGGACAGCAGGTGCAAGGTCGCAACGTCGGGGCCGAAGCGGTCGGCGACGGCGGCCGACGGGAGGGCGGCGAGGTCCCCGAGGGTGGTGATGCCGAGGCGCTGCAGCAGGTCGACGGTCTCGGCGAGATCCAGCCTGCGTTCCGGGCGGGTGGCCGAGGGCTGGCCGCGATGTCCCCAGCCGGGGCCGACGGGCGCGCTGCGCAGGGTCGCGATCGGGTGCGGGGCGAGGTAGTCGGCGCTGCGCCCCTCGCGCACGATCCGCCCGCGCGGGGAGGCGAGCAGCGCAGCGAAGGGACCGTCGGCGATCCCGACGGTGCAGTCCCAGCCGGTGAGCTCGGCGACGGCGTCGAGGATCTGCTCCGCCAGGGGTCCCTCGCCGCCCTGGTGGCGGGCGGGGCCGCGGGCCGACATCAGCAGCACCCCGGGACGCAGCACATCGACCCCGGCGGCGATCGTATCCACCGCGGCGGCGACCAGCTCGAACAAGGCGGATTCGTGCTCCCGGTCCGCCTCCAGCACGAGCGCCTCGGGACAGGCGGCGCGGGCGGCGCGTCGCTTCATCCCCGGCACCACCCCGGCCACCTGGGCGGCGGCCCCGGCATGGGTGACGCGGTGCTGGTCCAGCAGGATCACCGGGGCGGTGGCGAGGTCGAGCGACGGCGGGGTCTGCCCCGCCACTGTCTCTTTCCCTGCCGCTTTCGCAGTCTCTGCCTCGCTCTCGCTGCGGCGCTGGTGACGGTCCAGCGCCGCCAGCAGCGGCCAGTCCGGGACGGTGACGGCGACGGTGCGGGTCGCGGCGGGCGATCCCGAGGTGGGGAGCTTGGCAGGCGTATCCGTCGCGCTCATCAGCTGGCCCTCCGCACCGGTCGCAGCAGGCGCATCGGCTCTCGGACCTCTCGAACCTGCGGGGCGTCGGCGATCATGCCGCGCACCTGGGGCAGCAGCACCTCGGTGGTGCGGTGCCCGGCGATCCCGCGCCCGTCGGCGGTGATCTCGAGGCGGCGCCTGCGCAGCCGGCCCGAGCCGGTCCCGAGCCCTGCCCAGCCCTGGGTGACGGCGCGGAGGGTGAGGTCGGCGCGGCCGGGCGGGGTGGCGGCGAGGACCAGGGTGTCGGCGGTGCGGGCCCGGTTCAGCAGGCTGCGCCAGAGCCCGGGGGCGGGGTCCAGGTCAGGCCCCAGCACCAGCACGCCCACGCCGTCGGCCAGGGCGGAGAGCACCTGGGGGCGCTGGTCCCCGTCGGCCGGGGCGAGCGCGAGGCGGCAAGGATCCAGGCCGGCGTCCAGAGCGGAGCGCAGGCCCAGGTCGGACATGCCGGCGATCGCGCACCAGGAGTCCTCCCCCGCCGCAGCGACCGCGAGGGACAGCAGCAGCGAGGTGGTCGCGGCGCCCTGGATCGCCACGGAGCTGCCGGCGCGCAGACTGCCGCGCGGGAACAGCGTGGCGAGCGGTCCGGGGACCGGCAGGCGGGCGCCGAGGCCGTCATCGGCGGACTCTGCGCCTGGTCCTGCGACAGGTCCCGCGCCGGGGTCTGACACGGAGGGCGCCGACGACTGCAGAGCGGTCCGATCGATCCTCCCGCCCCAGCGCGCGGCAGAGCGCTCAGCCGCACCCAACGCGGCCCGAGCCCGAGACAGGCGCTGCTCGCGATCTTCTACCTGGAGGGCTGTGCCCATCGTGATTCCTCCTTCCGCCTCTCGCCATTCCGCTCACACACATGTTCGAACAGGGGTTCGAACTGTACGCCCAGAAGGGGTAGTGCTCAAGGCGTCCAGGTCGTGACTTCGAACGTACATGCGAAGCCTCTGGGAGGGGTGTGACAGACGGCGGCGGGGCGGCTCCGAGCCACAGGAGGCAGGAGGTGGGGACTGGGTCGATCAGCACCAGGGCTGGTATACATGCCGGTCATGAGCATCACAATCCGTCGGGCCGTCGTTGAGGATCTCGACGCCGTGCGCTTCATCGGCTTCTCGACATGGCCTCCTACCTACGGGCCGCTCAAGGGTGCCCGCTATGTCCTCGACGCGTTGGATAGCTATTGGAGCGCCGATGCCCTCCGTACCGCCATCGAGGCCGGAGACATCGACGTTGCCGAGACCGCGCAGGGGGTCGTGGGCATGGCTGAGGTTGCGGAGCTCGGTGACGACCTGGTCCTGTGGAAGCTCTACGTCCTGCCCTCGCAGCAGCGCTCAGGAATCGGGCACGAGCTGATCTCCGCCGCGAAGGATCGTGCCCGGGCACGGCGCCGCGGTCTGCTCACCGAGTACGTCTCGGAGAACTCGGATGCCGGCCGCTTCTACGAGCGGGAAGGGTTCGTGCCGACCGCCGCCCCGTGGCCCGGAACGGCTGCTGCGTGGGTGCGCTGGCAGGACGATCCAGGCCGGACCTTCACTCTCCGTCCCGCCACGACAGAGGATGCCCATGGCTGCGCGGCAGTGCATCACGCCTCGTGGGTTGAGACCTACTCCGAGCTGCTTCCGGCGTCGCACTGGGAGACCGACACTCTTGAGCAGCGCGCTGCGACCTGGCAGCGATGGCTCGACGGCGGAGTTGCCGTGACCGTCGCGGAATCCGCTGGTCAGATCATCGGCCTCGCCATCGCGCATACGGGACGACAGATCGGCCCTCATGCGCCGGTGCGCGACCGGGAGCTGTATTCGCTCTATGTGCTCTCCGCGCATCACGGCAGCGGGGCCGGCCAGGCCCTGCTCGAGGCGGTGCTCCCTGCGGACGTCCCCGCCCAGCTCTGGGTCGCCGCGGAGAACCCCCGCGCGCGCCGGTTCTATGAGCGCAACGGCTTCACTCCTGATGGTGCCCGTCACGTCGACGAGACGCTCGACCTCGCCGAGGTCCGGCTCGTCCGCTGACGCTCCGCCACGCTTCCCGACCGACCTTCAGAAGGACTTCCCCGCATGGATCTGAGCCTCCGACGCGCGGAGCGGCACGACGTCCCTGCCGCGCAGGCGGCCTATCGGGCGATCATCGATCACCTCGCGGCGACCGTCGACTTCCCGCACTGGCACACCGAGAACCATCCGATCCCGGACGAGGTCGCGGCCTGGATCGAGGCAGGAGAGCTCTACCTCGCCATCACCCGCGCTGGCGCCGACAGGACGGACACGCAGCCGGAGACGATCGCCGGGGTCGCCGTGCTGAACCACGACGCGGCGGAGCAGTACGCCGACGCGACCTGGGCCATCGATGCGACGCCGGACGAGGTGCTGGTGGTGCATGCTCTGGGCGTCGTTCCCGCTTTTCTCGGCCGAGGGGTCGCCCGCCATCTGGTCGAGTCCTCGCTCCAGCTCGCCCGGGACTGGAAGCTCCGCACGGTCAGGCTGGACACCTACGTCGAGAACATTCCGGCGCGGCGGCTCTACGCTCGCTGCGGATTCCACGACCTGGGATGCCACACGGTGCGCTACGAGGGCACCGATCTCAGCCAGTTCCACCTCTTCGAGTACGTCCTGTGAGGCGATGGCCGCTCGATCTTTGCGGTCAGCGGGTTGTCCACACCCGGAATTGCCCCCTTCCCCCACCTCTTCACAGAACCCCCGTCATCACTCCCTCCCATTCACGCCTCGCTGCAGTAGCGTTCGCCAGATCGGAAAATCCTGGCACAAGGGGGAACCGTGGAGAAGACGGTCGACAGATTCCAGGTACTGCTTGCCATTTTTGCCGTCGCGTTGATCATTGGACTGCCGATAGGTCTTTACTTCCTTGCGGTCCATACATTCACTGTTGCGACCGACACCTTCGATGCGGAGTGGGCTCTCGAAGAGAACTGGAATGTACTCCCAGCTGGGGGCGCCGAGCTCATTGACGCGATCGAAGACAAGGATGGATTCCATGGAGATGGATCTGCGGTGTACGTCTATGGCACCGCCGACTCTCCACCCTGGATCCTTCCTGATCAGGCGAGCGGCACCGACCACATTGCTCTACTCACGGCCCACGGCATCACGGAACAGCTGGCAGAAGTGCACGACGTCTCCGCGGTCCCCGAGTTGACGGCCTGTCGATCGATATCCGTGCAAGCTGACGGCAGCGAATTGATCGAATGTCGCACCGCAGACCTAAATATCTTCGTTCTTGCCGAAAGTATGATGTAGAGCCCGGTCAGTACGGCGGGAGCGGCGGGTTCTTCAGCCGCTCGAGCGCTCGGCGCTTCGCATCGAGCCCTGCCTGGTGACGTGTCCAGGAGTCCATGAGCTCACGCGTCATATAGGGGCTCGCGAGATCCTCGTTGTCGCGGACGATCACGTGCACTCGATCCTGGATCGACCAGGCGGTCCGTCCCGGCAGGCCGGGGGTGCACGGCAAACGGGTCGGGTCGATCAGCCCGGCGGTCTTCGCGCGGTGATGCTGCCAGCACAGGAGATGCAGGTTCTCGATCTCGGTGAGGCCGCCGCGCTCCGGATCTCCGTGGTTGTACTCCTCGATGTGGTCCGCCTCGGAGGCCCAGGAGATAGGGCGCGTGCATCCGGGAACAGCACAGGTGGTGTTGCGCAGCCGCAGATGTTCGAGCATGGCACGGGTCGGCGTGTAGACCTCCGCAGGCAGCGGTAGGAATGCTCCGCTGCACGGATCGGTGAGCACCCGGTACCAGGTGTCGCTCTGACCGGCCAGCTCGCGAGCCATCGCCGCGGGGATCGGGATCGTCCCCTCCAGCAGGCCGGGCTCCTGAGAGCCGCCGAGCATGGTCATGACGGGCACGGTGACGTTGAGGCGGAAACGGGGCTTCGACACCTGGACCCCGTCGGTATCGAAGGCGGCGCCGCCCAGCAGGTCGTACTGGATCAGGGCGAGGGAAGCGGTCATCGCCGTCTCGGCGACCGTCCCGCGCGGGTCCACCGGCGGGGCCTCCCCCGCTTCCAGGGCGTGGCGCTGAGCGGCTTGGACGGCGCGAGCGGCGGCATCGAGCCGCTGAGCGAGGGCAAGGATCTCCGGGGCGGGGCCGATCACTCTCAGGCATCCGATCCCGTCGTCCCGGGTGGGCAGCAGTTCCACCCGGCGCCGACCCTCGGGAGTGAGGTGCGCCGGGGTCTCCTGCTGGGATTCCAGCCGGCTGAGCAACCGGGAGAGCCGCTGATGGAACTGCTCGGTGGTGAGGGTGGCGGACCAGAGCGAAGTGGCGCTGTCCACCTGCCCCATCTGGCGTGGGGTGAGATGGCGGGTGCGGCGCAGGATGCGATCGAACCAGGCCGCGGGATACTCCCCACTTCCCAGACGGATCAGCGTGCGCGGGAGCTGGGTGACTGCGATGTGGGAGTCGTGAACGATGCGGCCCGCGACGGTCCGGGTGCAGCGCAGAGCCAGAGCGACGGAGAGGAGCTCTGCCTCTGCGCTGTCTTCGTCGTAGCCCTCGCACTCGGTGTCGTGGAACGACGGCGCGAGTGCGGTGAACCGTGCGGCCAGCCGGTGGCTCTCCTCGATCGAGGCCGCGTGGACGGGCCGCAGATGCTCCGGGAGGACGGGGGCGGCCGGAGTGGGGGCCGGCCGTGCGGGAGTCCCGTCAGCCCCGCTCTCATCGAACGGCACATTCGCGCTCTCATAGAGATCACCCATCGCACACACCTCCCCCTCGGGATCCACTGCGGAATGCTCACCAGGGGAAGACCCGTGAACGGCCGACAGATCAACACATCGTCATCTCATTATTTTATCAACATCCGATGTCAGCACAAGCCCCCGGGTCGAATCTGTGGATATTGTGGATAAGTAGGTGGTGGGGAGGAAAGGTGCCGCTGGGTTCTGTGGATAAGCCACCACTGTGGAGGAATCGTCACGCCATGCACGGTGGTCACAGGTCACTGTCGACGAATGGCTCGAGGCGAGGGTGGGCTCTGCGGCGGTCCTGCAGGATTTCAGGAATGACCAATCTACGCACCAAATAGGCGCCGTCTAGGAATCTCGACAGAATCCCTCTTGCGCCGCAAGGAGTGATTCCACCCTGGACGGAAACGTCCGGACGGTAACACAGGTCAGCGCGCGATCTCGTCAGAAAAGAAATTCGCATATTCGATGCGTGCAGCACTATTCTCGGCGCATGAGAAATGTCCACGATCGAAGCCTCCCTTCTCTCAGGGCAATGCTCATCGCCCCTTACGTCACCGCGGCCGCGACGCTGAGGGCCTCGCGCGCGATGCGCACGCTCGCACTGCTGACTGGAGTCAATGCGCTGGGCAATGGGCTCTTCGCGACGATCAGCATCCTCTTCTACACCCAGCACCTCGGCTTCTCGGTCGGCGTCGTCTCCGTCGCCCTGGTGCTCGCCACCGTGCTCGCGATCGGGGGTGATCTGGTCAGCGGGAGGTTCTCCGATGCCTCGAGCCCGAAGCCGGTGCTTCTGGCCGGGCTCGCGCTCTCCGCTCTTTCCACCGCCCTCTTGCTGGCGGTCTGGGATGAGGCGAGCTTCGTAGTCGCGCTGTGCCTGATCAGCCTCGGGCAGGGGCTGTGCATGTCCTCGAACACCACTCTGATCCGGCGCCTCGCACACGAGAATCCGGCGCTCGCCCGAGCCTCGCTCAGGTCCCTGCTCACCCCGGCGTCTCTGCCGGTGCCCTGCTGGCCGGGCTGGTCCTGGCCAGCGGCGAGCTGGCGGCGTTCCGGATCGCGATCCTCGGCAATGCTCTCACCTTCGTCATCGCCGCCATGCTGCTGCTGGGCATCACGGTTCCGCCTGCCCCGCCCGGGGCTCCAGGGCGACCGCGCCCGGTGCTCCCCGATCGGCGATTCGCCGTGTTCTCGCTCGCCAACGGTGCGATCGGGATCTACTTGCACGTGCTGTCCTTCGCACTCCCCCTGTGGGCGGTGATCCATCATCCGGAGCTGATCTGGGTCGTCGGCCTTCTGGTCGCGCTGAACGTCCTGTTCACCGCCACCTTCCAGGTGCCAGCGAGCGCGGGAATCGAGAGTGTCGCAGCGGCGAGCAGGCGGCTGGTCGTCGGCGCCCTCTGCCTCGCGCTCTCCTACCTGTTCTTCCTCTCCGGCTGGTCGTCCTCACCGGGCGTGCTGGTGCTCGTGCTGATCGTCTTCCTCGCAGCACACACGGCGGGAGAGGTGCTGTACAGCGCCGGGACGATGGAGCTGCTGTTCCGGCTGGCGCCTGCGCAGCAGCAGGGTCAGTACGGCGCCTTCTATGGGATCAGCAACGGGCTGATGTCCTCCGTGGCGCCCGCACTTCTCGGCGCCGCGATCGCCCTGAACGGTGGATGGGGATGGTGGCTGATCGCCGGGGCGACGATCCTGCTGGCGCTTCTCATCTGCGCTGTGAGCAGAGGCGCCGGACCACAGGACGCCCTCGACACGATCACTGCGTGACCCGCCCCGCGTCTCCCGAGGCTCAGCGACCGAACAGTCGAGCGAAGAATCCGCTGGACTGACCGGCGCGCCCGGACCCCGCGGCGGCGGGGGCATCCTCATGCCCGCGGCAGCGGTCGGCGGCGGCCACCCCGGCCATGACTTGATCGATGTGCTGGCCGCATCCGGCCCAGGTGGTCTTGCCGCAGGTGCGGCAGGTGACGGCTCGACACATGGCGAGTCCTTTCCAAGAATCTGGTGAGGGATCTACTCTTCAGGAGACGAGCTGATCAGGGGCGTTCTGAGCCGCCCAGGAGGCCCAACCCGCGTAGCTGCCCTCGAGCTCGACCACCTCGAAGCCGGCCCGGCGCAGCGCGGCCGCCGCCACGGCGTTACGCACGCCCGACTGGCAGTAGGTCACCAGCGGGCCGGCCTCTGGGGCGGGCAGAGCGTCCTGGTGGAAGAGGACCTTGCCTGCGTTGAGCTGCTGTGATCCGGGGAGGTGGCCGTCGGCGTGCTCGGTGCGGTTGCGCACATCAAGCAGATGGGCGCCCTCGTGCTGGGACAGGAAGCCTTCCAAGTCCGCCGGCGCGATCGTTTCCGGGACGGTGTGCGGCAGGCCCTCGAGCGTCGAGGTGTACCCGGCGACGCGGTCGATGCCCACGCGCACCAGGTGGTCGCGGATCTCTTCAGCTGCCTCGGCGTCGGGTGCGAGCAGCACCAGCGGCGTGTCCTCGGCGTCAGGGTCATAGGCCCAGGCCCCGAAGCTCGCTGCCTTGGCGGCGCTGGGGACGGTCAGTGCACGGTCGACCGTGCCGCGGTGGAATTCACCCTGCGGGCGGACGTCGACGAAGACCATGGTGCCGTCGTCCAGGCTGTGCGCGACCTGTGCGGTCGAGAGCTCCGTGAGCGGCGGCCGCTCGCCGAGCAGGGCCGGGCCCTGGACGTTCTGGCGCTTCATGCGGGCGAAATACGCGTGCGCGTCGGGCTGGCCGTCGAGCAGCTCGTCGACGAAGCCCTGCTCGTCGTCGCTGGCGAGATAGGGCGCCCACCAGGCGAACCTGCGCTCGTAGCCGACGGTGGTCGAGGGCAGCGCGCCGAGGGCCTTGCCGCAGGCGGAACCGGCGCCGTGGCCGGGGAAGACCTGCACGTGGTCGGGGATGGTGAGGAAGGAGTCCTTCAGCGAGGCGAACAGCTGCTTCGCGCCGGCGAAGCGGGTGTCCTGGAATCCGGCGGCCTCGTCCAGCAGGTCCGGCCGGCCCACGTCGCCGGAGAAGACGAAGTCCCCGGTGAGGTAGTAGCCGGGCTCGTCCGTGACGGCACCGTCGGTGACCAGGAAGGACAGATGCTCCGGGGTGTGGCCGGGCGTGTGCCGGGCGGTGATGGTGACGTTGCCGAGCGTGAGGGTGTCCAGATCATGCAGGACCTCCGCATCGAAGCGGTAGGTCCAGTCCTCGTCACCCTCGCCGGAGACGTAGCCGGTCGCGCCGGTCGCCGCGACCAGCTCGCGGGTGCCGGAGAGGAAGTCGGCGTGCACATGCGTCTCGGTGACGGCGACGATCCGCAGGCCATGGCGGGCGGCGAGGTCCAGGTACTGCTGGACATCGCGCCGAGGATCGACGACGAGCGCCTCCCCGCTGGCCTGACAGCCGATCAGGTAGCTGGCCTGGGCGAGATCCTCATCGTAGATGCGCTCGAGAAGCATGATTCCTCCTGCGGTTCTGGAATGGATGATGCTGCATGGGTGAATGACTGCGGTGGCCGGGGCGGCCTCCACGGCACAGGCCGAAGCTCAGGCCAGGGACAGGAACATCTTCTCCATGTCCTTCTTGTCCAGGCTCTCCTCCGGGTTCTTCAAGCACTGCTCGAGGCCGCTGGCGATGATCGCGAATCCTGCTCGGTCCAGCGCCTTGGACACCGCGGCGAGCTGAGTGACCACGTCCTTGCAGTCCCGCCCCTCCTCGAGCATGCGCACGACGGCGGCCAGCTGCCCCTCGGCGCGCTTGAGGCGGTGGACGGTGGGGGTGAGCTCATCGAGGTTCAGCTGCACGGAAGGCTCCTGGTGGTCGGGGCTCTGATCCTATACCCCTGGGGGTATCAAGCTCAATGCTACGGGAGGACGATGAACGGCCGCGGAACAGCACTCCACGACGCCGCCGCGAACAGGCGAAGTCCCCCGCGCAGCGGTATGGCAGAGTTTCCTATAGGGCCATGAACAGCCCGCCACGCCTGAGCGAAGGAGCCTCCGTATGCGCGCACTGATGCTGCACGAGAAAAACCGGATGTCGATCGAGGAGGTCGAGCCCGTCGGCTCCCCTGGACCGGGAGAGGTCCGGATCAAGATGCACACCGTCGGCATCTGCGCCTCGGACGTGCACTACTGGACCGATGGCAAGATCGGACCCTTCGTGGTCGAGGCGCCGATGATCCTGGGCCATGAAGGTGCCGGCACCGTCGTCGAGGTCGGCGAGGGCGTCACCCACCTCTCCCCCGGTGACCGGGTCGCGATGGAGCCCGGCGTGCCCGATCCCAGCTCCCGTGCGGTGCGCGAGGGCAACTACAACGTGGACCCCGGCGTGCAGTTCTGGGCCACCCCGCCCGTGCACGGCTGCCTCGTCGACGAGGTCATCCACTCCGCCGCGTACACCTTCAAGCTCCCCGACAGCCTCAGCTTCGCCGAGGGTGCGCTCATCGAGCCGTTCTCCGTGGGCATGTATGCCGCGACGAAGGCGGGGATCAAGCCTGGCGATGTCGCCGCCGTCGTCGGCGCCGGGACCATCGGGATCATGACCGCTCTCGCCGCCCGTGCGGGCGGTGCCAGCACCGTCTTCATCTCCGACGTGCTGCCGCAGAAGCTCGCCCTGCTCGACGGTCTCGAGGGCATCGTCACGGTCGACGCCACGAAGGAGGACCTGGGCGAGCGGGTGCGCGCGGAGACCGGTGGCTGGGGCCCGCAGGTCGTGTTCGAGGCGACCGGTGCCACTCCCGCCTACAAGAACCTCTGGTCGCTGCCCGCGCCGGGCGGCCGCATCGTGCTGGTGGGCATGCCGGTGGATCCGGTGCCCTTCGACATCGCCACCGCGCAGAGCCGCGGCATCTCCCTGGAGACGGTGTTCCGCTACGCGAACGTCTACCAGAAGGCGATCGACCTCGCCGCGACCGATGCCGTGGACCTCTCCCGCTTCGTCTCGGAGACCTTCACCTTCGAGAACTCCGTGCAGGCCTTCGAGCGCTTCCTCGAGGGCCGGCCGACGGATGTGAAGCTGCAGATCACACTCTGATGCCCCGCCTGCGGGTGCTGCTGGACCTCGACGGCACGCTGGTGGACCGCCAGCGTGCCTTCGAGGACTGGGCTGCTCGCTTCGTCGAGGAGATGGATGCCGGGGCGGAGGATCTCGCCTGGCTGATCCAGGCTGACCGCGGCGGCTATCGCCCTCGCCAGGAGCTCGCCGCGGCCATCGTCGACCGACTCGGGCCGAAGAACTCCACCACCCGTCTCGAGCAGCGCCTGCAGCTCGAGGTGATCGAAAGCATCACCTGCTACCCCGGGGCGCTCGATGCGCTGCGCGTTCTGCGCGACGGGGGTGCTGAGCTCATCCTGGTCACCAACGGGACCGTTCTCCAGCAGAGCGCGAAGATCGAGCGCACTGGGCTCAGCCCGCTCCTGGGTCGAGTGGTGATCTCCGAGGCGGTGGGGGGTGAAGAAGCCGGATCCGAGGATCTTCGCGCTCGCTGTCGACGGGCTCGAGAACGGCATCGAGACGTGGATGGTGGGCGATCATCCGTCGGCCGATATCGCGGGTGGCCGCGCGGCCGAGTTCTTGACTGGCTGGGTCAGTCATGGGGAAATCTGGCCGCACCCCTGGGAGCCGACGTTGAGCGCATCGACAACCAGGGAGATCCTGTGGACCCTTGCCGCATGACGTGGGAGTGCTCCGCGGACGCCTCTCTCCGGAGGCGCCAGGAAGGGATAGTCTCAAGAGCTGATTTGCACCCCCATAGGAGCTGATGATGTCCGCCTCTCCCGTCACCGTCGTGCCCGCCGTGCGTCTGGCACCCGACGCCCCCGCCGCCGCCACGACGCCGGACCAGTCCCCGGTTCAGTACGCCGTGCACGTGCTGCACGACAATCCCGAGTGGCTGCCACCGTTCCGCCGGGCCTTCGAGGCCGAGGGCGTGCCGCTGGTCGAATGGCGACTCGGCGAAGGTCACCTCGACCTGGACTCCGAACCGCCCCGCGGAGTGATCTGGTCGCGCCTGAGCGCCTCCTCGCACACCCGCAACGCCCCGCTCGCCAAGGACGCCGCCCGCTCGATCACTGCCTGGGCCGCCTCCTGGGGTCGCCGCGTGGTCAACGGCCAGCACGTCGCGGACCTCGAGGTCTCCAAGATCCTCCAGCACGCCCAGCTGCGTCGCGCCGGCTTCGACGTACCTCGCACCCTCGCAGTCTTCGGGAGCGACAGACTGATCGACGTGGCCGAAGGCTTCCGTGCTCCGTTCCTGACCAAGCACAACCAGGGCGGTAAGGGGCTCGGAGTGCGTCGTTTCGACGACCACGCCACTTTCGCCGACTACGTGCACGGCGACGAATTCGAGGACGCCGCCGACGGGATCACCTTGCTGCAGGAGCTGCTGGTCGCCGACGAGCCCGCCATCACCCGTGCCGAGTTCGTCGGCGGTGAGTTCGTCTACGCGGTGCGGGTGGACACCTCCGGTGGGGCCTTCGAGCTGTGCCCCGCTGAGGCCTGCGCCATCCCCGGCCAGGACGACGCGGCGGAGCCGATGTTCCGGATCCGCCCTGAGGTGACCGCAAGTACGCCTCTGATCCGCCGGTACCAGGCGCTGCTGACCGAGCTGGGTATCGAGATCGCCGGGATCGAGTACATGACGACGGTAGACGGCCGTACCGTCACCTACGACGTCAATACCAACACCAACTACAACCCCGAGGTCGAGGCATCTCTGGAAGTCTCTGCCGCCCGGCACATCGCCCGCTACCTGGGTTCCCTGCTGAACGAAGAACGAGAGGCAGACGAGAACTGATCCCGGGACGTGGATGGTGGGAGATCGTCCCTCGGCCGGCGTCGGCGGCGCACGAGCCGTCTGCGGACGCGACGATCCGGTTCAGGCCGACTCCTTTGACAGCATTTAGAGGTTGTCCGATGAGTAACAGCGTTCAACTGTTGTCTAAATGCGCATACTGGGGTGCGTCATGGAGAGCTAGCCTCAAGCGATGAGCTCCTACGACGACACCCGGCGAGCCTGGGACGACGCGTCCTCCAAGCATGTGCGGGAGTACGCGGAACTCCTCGAGCAGGCCCGCATCGCCCGGCTGCTGCCGGTCGAGGACGAGCTGCTGCGGCCCCTGATCGGCGACGCCGAGGTGCTGCATCCGCAGAGCGGTCACGGGCTCGACGACCACGCGCTCCTCCGACTCGGAGCTCGCAGCGTGCGCGGCCTGGACTACAGCCTGACGGCGGTCTCCGCTGCGCAGCGCCGGGCCGACGAGCTGGGCGTCCCGTGCCGCTACGAGGTCGCCGAGCTGCCGGACACCGGGCTGCCCGGGCAGATCGCGGATCTGGTCTACACCGGCAAAGGCGCCCTGATCTGGATGGAGGACCTCGACGCCTGGGCGGCGGAGATGCATCGACTGCTGCGTCCCGGCGGGCATCTGTTCGTCTACGAGGCGCATCCTCTGGTGCCGCTGTGGGCCTGGGACCACGACGAGGCGCGGGTGCGAGAGGACCGCAGCTACTTCGCCGCGCACCACGTCAACGACACCTTCCCGGCCCGCGGGGCGACGGAGCATCAGCGGACTCTGGCCGAGATGGTCATGACGGTGCAGGGCGCCGGCTTCGAGCTGCTGCATCTCGCAGAGCATCCCCAGCCGTTCTGGATGCCCGAGGACGAGGATGCGGCCGCCGCCTGGGACGGTCGGCTGCCGAACGCCCTCAGCCTGCTGGCGCGTCGGAGGAGCTGAGCGCCGCCCGGCGCTGCCAGAACACGACGGCGCTGGCCGCGGCGACGTTCAGGGAGTCCACTCCCCCGGCCATCGGGATCACCACGTGCGCATCGACTGCATCCAGCGTGGCGGGCTTCAGCCCGTGGCCCTCGGCGCCGAGCACGAAGGCGACCTTGCGGTCCGGGCCCAGATCCACCTCGTCGAGCGGGATGGCGCCCTCGGTGAGGGCCATCGCGAGCACATCGAAGCCGGCCTCGTGCAGCAGGTCCACGCCTTCGCGCGGCCAGGCGTCCATGCGCGTCCACGGCACCTGGAAGACGGTGCCCATCGAGACTCGGATCGAGCGGCGGTACAGGGGGTCCGCGCACTGCGGGGTCACCAGCACCGCATCGACTCCGAGCGCGGCGGCGGAGCGGAACATGGCGCCGACGTTCGTGTGGTCCACGATGTCTTCGATCACCGCGACAGTACGCGCGGTGCGCAGCAGCTCGCGAGCCGTCGGCAGCTCGGGCCGCTGCATCGAGGCGAGCGCCCCACGGTGCAGGTTGAAGCCGGTGAGCTGCTCGACCAGCGATTCCTCCCCGGCGTAGACGGGCACGTCAGGGAACTGCTCGTAGAGCGGGGCGAACTTCGCGAGCCACTTCTCGTTCATGAGGAAGGAGCGCGGCGCCATCCCGGCCTCGATCGCCCGGGAGATCACTTCGTAGCTCTCGGCCATGAACAAGCCCCGCTCCACCTCGACGCGGGAGCGCAGGCGGACGTCGGTCATGCGCAGGTAGTCGTCCAGCGCCGGATCTGCGAGGTCGGTGACCTGCTGCAGCTGAGGGTGCTCCACCACCGGGTCAGTTCAGGGAGAGCGAGCGGGCGGTGTACCGCTCGCCGCGCTGCTCGACGATCAGCGGCAGGCCGAACGTGCGGGTGAGGTTCTGGGAGGTGAGGGTCTCGCCGATGGGGCCGGCGGCGACCACGGCGCCCTCGCGCAGCAGCGCCACATGGGTGTAGCCGGGCGGGATCTCCTCGACGTGGTGGGTGACCAGCACGGTCACCGGAGTCGCAGGGTCCTTCGCGAGCCGTCCCAGGGTGCGCACGAGGGACTCGCGGCCACCGAGGTCCAGGCCTGCGGCGGGCTCATCCAGCAGCAGCAGCTCGGGATCGGTCATCAGCGCCCGGGCGGCGAGCACGCGCTTGCGCTCGCCGGTGGAGAGGGTGCCGAACATTCGCGCGGCGAGATCTCCGACGCCGAAGGCGGCCAGCAGGGTGCGGGCACGGTCCAGATCGATCTGGTCGTACTCCTCACGCCAGCGGCCCACCACACCGTAACCGGCGGTGACCACGACGTTCTCCGCGGTCTCCTCGACCGGGATGGTGTCGGCGAGCTCCTGGCTGGCCAGCCCGATCAGGGGGCGCAGCTCGAACACGTCGACCTTGCCGAGCCGCTCGCCGAAGATCTCGACGCTTCCGGTGCTGGGATGCATCCGGGCGGAGAGCAGCCGCACGAGGGTGGACTTCCCGGCGCCGTTGGGGCCGAGGACCGCCCAGCGCTCCCCCTCGTTGACCTCGAGGGAGACCGCATCGAGGATCGGCGCCCCGCTGCGGCGGACGGTGACATCGTTCAAGGAAGCTGCTGCGACGGACATGCCTCTGAGCCTATCGGGTGAGCGGCCCCTCACCTGCTCACGTGGCCGACATCCCACCCATAGACTGACCGAGCCCGACTCGCCGCTCCAGGAGGTGCTCGTGCCGCATCGGCCCGTCTCCCTGCACGCCCCCCGAGGGTCCATCGCCGCCGACGTGATCCGTGAGGGCATCGACGCCCTGCTCGCGGACCAGGATGGCGACGTCCCGCTCCAGTTCTCTCCGGAGGTGCTCGCGGAGGCGGAACGGGCCGCCGCCCAGGATCCTTCGGCCGCGCAGCGCATCGACCGCACCGAGATCCCGTTCATGACCCTGGATCCCGCCAGCTCCACCGACCTCGACCAGGCGATGCACCTCGAGCGCACGAGCGACGGGTTCCGGGTGCTGTACGCGATCGCCGATGTGCCGTGGTTCGTCGCGCTCGACGGCCCGCTGGACCATGCGGCCCGCGACCGCGGCGAGACGCTCTATCTGCCGGACCGGCGGATCCCCCTGCACCCCGAGGTGCTCTCCGGGGGCGCCGCCTCCCTGCTCCCGGACCAGGACACCCCGGCGTTCGTCTGGGTGCTCGACCTCGACGGGGCGGGCGAGGTGCGCAGCATCGGCCTCGAGCGCGCGATGATCCGCTCCGTGCAGAAGCTCGCCTACGACAGGGTGCAGGAGGAGCTCGATCAGGGCGCGGGCCAGCCGATGATGCTGCTGCTCCAGGAGATCGGGGCGCTGCGGACCCAGCTGGAGGCCCAGCGCGGCGGTGCGAGCTTGAATGTGCCCGAGCAGGAGATCGTCGCCGAGGGGGACGTGGTGCAGCTCAGCTGGCGCCGCCCCAATCCGATCGAGGACGCCAATGCGCAGATCTCGCTGATGACGGGCATGGCGGCGGCCTCGCTGATGCTCGAGCACGGTGCCGGCATCCTGCGCACCATGCCCCCAGCCGAGCAGCAGGCGGTGGACCGCTTCCGCCGCCAGAGCCAGGTGCTCGGGATCCCCTGGACCACCGAGCAGAGCTACGGGGAGTTCCTGCGCTCGCTGGACTGGCACGAGCCGACGCACCTGGCTCTGCTGAACCTGGCCACCTTCCTGTTCCGGGGTGCCGGCTATGCGGCGTTCGCCAGCGCTGCGGAGGTTCCCGAGGACCCGGAGCAGTCCGCGATCGCCGCCCCTTACGCGCACACCACCGCGCCGCTGCGCCGCCTGGTGGATCGGTTCGTGCTGCTGGTCTGCTACGACCATGTCTCCGGCCGCACCCCCTCACCGGAGCTGCTGGCGGCGATGGCGGAGATCCCGGAGGCGATGCGCGCGGCCGGAGCTCGTGCCGGTGATCTGGAGCGCAAGGCGATCGGGCTGGTGGAGACCGCCGCCCTCGCCGCCTGGGAGGGCGAGGAGTTCGAGGGGACCGTCCTCGAGCGCCGGGAGGCGACGCAGTCCAGCAACGGGAACGGTGGGGGGAACGGACAAGGAAACCGTCATGGGAACGGCAATGGGAATAGCGGTGCCCCCACCCGCGTCGAGGTGCAGCTGACGGATCCGCCGATCACGACCTGGGTGCCGATGGACGCCGCGCCCGGCGAGGTGGTGCGGGTCCGGCTCGAGTCCGTCGACCCAGCGAAGCGCCGCGCCGTCTTCGTCGCAGCCGGAACCGACGCCGCCGATCGGGCCGACGCCGCCGACGGGAACACGGCGTGAGCGAGGCCGCCGCGGGCAGGGACCTGGTCGCTCTTCCTCGCGCGGCGGTGCTGATGCTGTGGGTCTCCGCCTACCTGCGCGGTGACATGGGGCCCGACGACGCGGCACAGATGAGCTACGGCGTGGGGCGCAGCGGCCCCAGTGGCGAGGGAGAGGACCTCTTCAGCTGGATGACGGGTCTGCGACGGCTGCCGCTCGCGCAGCTGCGACTGGTCCTGCCTGTCCCCGGCCGCCTGGCCGGTCTCGTCGGCCCTCCCTCTGCGATCCCGCTCGCGCTCGCCGCGGAGCAGGCGATCGTGGTCACCGCCGCGGGCATCGCCGACCACACGCTGATCCCCGTCCTCTCGTCCGTCGAGCATGAGGGAGGCCCGGTCAGCGCGGTCTCCTGGGCACGCGCGGCCGCGCCGGTGGGCGCCCAGGTGCCGCCGGCCGCCACCTCGGGCAGCGCACGCCAGGATCTGCTGCAGGCGCTGCAGCGGGCCGCGAACGGGAGCGTCGAGCTGGATCTGGTGCCGGATGAGCCGGTGGAGCCGGCCCGGATCCCGCCCGGGTGGGTCTCCACCGCTCTGCCTCGCCACATCGACAGCTCCGCGGCGCATCTGCTGGTGCTCGCCGCGCGCACCGTGCTGCTCACCCGCGCGGAGATCGACGAGGGGCACGGCCACACCGTGCACCTCGCCGAGGCCCTGGCCCGGCGCGGGCTGCTCGACGAGCTGCATGAGGCGGCCCGCAGTGCGCTCGTCGAAGCCGTCGAGCGGATCCTCGCCGAGCAGACCGGCTGAGCCCCGGACCCCCTGTGCGTCAGGAGCTCTGCGCGAGCACGGTCCGGTACACCTCCAGGGTGCGCTCGGCGATCGAGGTCCAGGAGAAGTGCTCGGCCGCCCGGCGCCGGGAGGCCTCGCCCATCTGCTTCGCCCGAGCAGGATCGGAGACCATCCGCACCAGCGCGTCGCGGGTGTCCGCGATGAGCTTCTCGGGGTCCACCGGGGTGCCGGTCCCGTCGGTGACCTGCTCGAGCTGGACGAGATAGCCGGTCTCTCCGTCGACCACGACCTCGGGGATGCCGCCGGTCGCGGAGGCGACCACGGGGATGCCGCAGGCCATCGCCTCGAGGTTTACGATCCCGAGCGGCTCGTAGATGCTGGGGCACGCGAAGGTGGTGGCGTGGGTGAGGATCTGGGTGAGCTCGTGCCGGGGCAGCATCTCGGTGATCAGGTGGACGTTGCCGCGCTCCTTGGCGAGCTCTTCGACCAGCGAGCTCACCTCCTGCGCGATCTCCGGGGTGTCCGGGGCGCCGGCGCACAGCACCACCTGGTAGTCGCGGGGAAGATCCCGTACCGCGCGCAGGAAGTACGGCAGGCCCTTCTGGCGGGTGATCCGGCCCACGAAGACGATCGTCGGCGCCTCGGGGTCGATCCCTCGGGAGGTCAGCGCCGAGGTCTCCGGATTCGGGGACCACGACTCGATGTCGATGCCGTTGTGGACCACGTGGACCTTGGCCGGGTCGACCGTCGGGTAGGACCGCAGGATGTCCTCGCGCATGCCTGCCGAGACGGCGATGACGCCGGCCGCGCCCTCGTAGGCGGTGCGCTCGGCGAAGGAGCTCACCGCGTACCCGCCGCCGAGCTGCTCGGCCTTCCACGGCCTCAGCGGCTCCAGCGAGTGGGCGGAGAGCACGTGCGGGGCACCATGCAGCAGCGACGCCATATGGCCGGCGAAGTTCGCGTACCAGGTGTGGGAGTGGAGGAGATCCGCCCCCGCGCAGTCCGCCGCGATCAGCAGGTCCGTCCCCAACGTCGAGAGGGCGGCATTGGCGCCCTCGAGCTCGGCGGGAGTCGAGTAGGAGAATGTCCCCTCCTCATCCCTCGGGGCGCCGAAGGCCCGCACCCGCACGTCGATGTGCGGGCGGAGCACCTTCGTCAGCTCGGCGACATGGACGCCGGCGCCGCCATAGACCTCGGGCGGATACTCCTTGGTGAGCAGATCGACACGCATGTCAGGCTCCTTCTCATGGGCTCGAACGGTTTCTCATGGGCAGAGTCAGATCATCGGACAGCGCCTGGGCCGCGCTGCGGTCCGAGGGACGAAGTCCGGCGTGATGGGTGCCACTTCTGGACTATCCTCGCACCATGTCGTCCAAAAAGGTTCTCGCCATCGTTCTCGCCGGCGGCGAGGGGAAGCGGCTGATGCCGCTGACCCTTGATCGGGCCAAGCCCGCGGTGCCGTTCGGCGGCATCTACCGCCTCATCGATTTCGCCCTGTCGAATATTGCCAACTCCGGCTATCTGCGCGTCGTGGTGCTCACGCAGTACAAGTCGCACTCCCTCGACAAGCACATCGCCCAGACCTGGCGGATGAGCTCGCTGCTGGGCAATTACGTCGCACCGGTCCCGGCGCAGCAGCGCATGGGCAAGCACTGGTTCCGCGGCAGCGCCGACGCGATCGCCCAGTCCCTGAACCTGATCTACGACGAGAAGCCCGACTACGTGGTGGTGGTCGGCGCCGACAACATCTACCGCATGGACTTCTCGCAGATGCTGGACGCCCACATCGAATCCGGGAAGTCCTGCACCGTCGCAGCGATCCGGCAGCCGATCGAGATGTCCGACCAGTTCGGGGTGATCGAGACCGATTCGTCGGATCCCACCACCATCAAGGCGTTCGTCGAGAAGCCGACCGAGACCGAGGGGCTGGCCGACGATCCCAGCTCGATCCTCGCCTCGATGGGCAACTACATCTTCAATGCCGACGCGCTGGTCGAGTCGGTGACCCGGGATGCCGAGGACGAGACCTCCAAGCACGACATGGGCGGGGACATCGTGCCCTCCTTCGTGGCTAAGAATGACGCGGCCGTCTACGACTTCATCCGCAACGACGTGCCCGGTTCCACCGACCGGGACCGTGACTACTGGCGGGACGTCGGCACGCTCGATGCGTTCTACGACGCGCACATGGATCTGATCTCGATCCATCCCGTCTTCAACCTCTACAACTCCGAATGGCCCACTTTCACCGGCCACCGCAACGAGCCGCCGGCGAAGTTCGTCCATGCCGGGCCGGGCCGCGTCGGCTCCGCCGTGGACTCGGTGATTTCCCCCGGAGTGGTCGTCTCGGGTGCGCAGGTCTCCAGCTCGGTCCTGTCCCCCGGCGTACGGGTGAACTCGTGGTCCAACGTCTCCGACTCGGTGCTGATGGACGGTGTGATCGTGGGTCGCCACTGCCAGATCCATCGCGCGATCATCGACAAGGGAGTCGTGGTGCCCCCGCGCACCCAGATCGGTCTGGATGCCGCGAAGGATCGTGCGCGCGGCTGGGTGGTCACGGAGTCGGGCATCACGGTGCTCGGCAAGGGCACGGTCATCACCCCGTGACCACTGCGGCGACCGAACCCACCGCCCGCACGGCGACCGGGCTGCTGGTCTCCGACGTCGACTCGACCTTCCTCACCCAAGAGGTGATCGAGCTCGTCGCGGAGCATGCCGGGGTGCGGGACCGGGTTGAGGAGATCACCACGGCTGCGATGCGCGGCGAGCTCGATTTCGCGCAGTCCCTGCGCGCCCGGGTGGCGCTGCTCGAGGGGCTCGACGAATCGGTGCTCGCAGCGGTCCGGGGCGTGCTGGTCCCCACCCCGGGCGCGCTCGAGCTGGTGCGGCGCGCGAAGGCGGCCGGCTGGGTGACAGCACTGGTCTCCGGCGGATTCCACGAGGTCATCGATGAGCTCGCCGCGGAGATCGGCATCGATCATGTACGCGCCAACCGTTTCGAGATCACGGATGGCCGTTTCACCGGAAGGGTGTCCGGACCGATCATCGACGGCGCCGCCAAGCGCCGTGCCCTCGAGGAGTTCGCCGCGCAGCATCGGGTGCCCACCTCGCGGATCATCGCCCTGGGCGACGGGGCCAATGACCGGGAGATGCTGGCCGCGGCCGGCACCGGAATCGCCTTCCGGGCCAAGCCCGCGCTGCGCGAGATCGCCGACGTGGAGATCGACGGGGAGTCGCTGCTGGACGCCTGGCCCCACCTCGAGAGCGCTGCGAGCACCGTCACCGATCGGTGACCCCAGGCAGCTGACCCACAACAACTGACGGACC
Source organism: Brachybacterium sp. AOP29-B2-41 (assembly GCF_052378395.1). Lineage (NCBI taxonomy): Bacteria > Bacillati > Actinomycetota > Actinomycetes > Micrococcales > Dermabacteraceae > Brachybacterium > Brachybacterium sp. AOP29-B2-41. The sequence continues at coordinate 195,903 of NZ_JBQSXR010000003.1, read as the reverse complement.
ATCGTCACCCGGCCGCAGGGCCTGGGTGACGAGGGTCCGTCATGCTGATCTGCTCCGTCGGGTCGACGGAGAGCCGTGCGTCAGGGCACTTCCGGTCAGGGACGGACGATCGTGTGCAGGGTCAACGACTCCTCCTGCAGCTCGTCCCAGCTGCTCGCCACGCCGGAGAGCACGGCCAGCCCGCCGGTCGGCATGCCGATGCGGGCCTGGGCGACTGCGCCGGGATCGGAATCATCGTCGGCCAGCAGCGCGCTGAGGGTAGAGATCGTCGGCTCATGGCCGATGACCAGCGTGACCGGGTGCTGGTCTCCGATGCCGTGCACCAGTGCGAGGAGCTCGGCAGCCCCACCGGTGTAGATCTCCTCGTGGAAGGAGACCTTGCCGTCGAAGCCGGGCATCATCGAGGCCGCCGCCTCCCAGGTCTGGGTGGTCCGCAGCGAATCGGAGACCAGCACCCGGGAGACCTGCACGCTCTGCGCGGCAAGGTACTCCCCGACGAGGCGGGCCTGAGCCTCCCCCTTCTCGGCCAGGGCGCGAGCGTGATCCGGCTGGCCGGATCCGCTCTCCGCCTTGCCATGACGCATCAGGAGCAGCAGACGACTGTCGGGGTCGGAAGATGACATGGAGATGCGTTCACGCCTTACGGGATCGGTGGTGCAGGTTCGGGCTCAGTGTCCCATGCCGAGGCCGCCGTCGACGGGGATCACGGCCCCCGAGATGTACGCCGCATCGTCACTCGCTAGGAACGTGACCGCCTTCGCCACTTCCGACGGATCCGCGAAACGGCCCGCCGGGATCGCCTTGCGGTAGGAGGCCTGGAGATCCTCGGAGAGCGCCTGCGTCATCTCGGTGTCGATGTAGCCGGGCGCGACCACGTTCGCGGTGATCCCGCGGGAGCCGAGCTCACGGGTGAGCGCGCGAGCGATCCCGATCAGCCCCGACTTCGACGCGGCGTAGTTCACCTGGCCCGGCGAGCCGTAGAGGCCCACCACCGAGCTGATCAGCACGATGCGCCCCTTCTTCTTCCGCATCATCGACTTGATGACCCGCTTGACGGTGCGGAAGGCACCGGTGAGGTTGGTGTCGATGACGGATTCGAACGACTCGTCGCCCATCCGCAGCAGCAGCTGATCGTCGGTGATCCCTGCGTTGGCCACCAGCACCTCGATCGGGCCATGGGCCTGCTCGACCGTCTGGATGGCCGCATCCAGGCTCTCCCCGTCGGTGACGTCAGCGGCGACGGTCAGCGCGCCGTCCGGCCCGCCCTGCCCAGATCTGCTGGTCACAGCAACCTTGTCCCCGCGACGGAGGAACTCCTCGGCGATCGCGCGACCGATCCCCCGGTTCCCTCCGGTGATCAGGACACTGCGCGGCTCGGTGGTGGCGTCGGACATTCAGACTCCTGGGTGAGAGGTGGGCGGGGCGGATGCCCTCATAAAGGACGATGTCATGCGGTGAGGGAAACGCCTCGGCATGTGCTCGTGCTCTACGATACGGGGCGAGAGAGTGTCGGGATCCATGGGGGGTACCCGTCCACGAACATCGCCCCGGAAGGTGCTGCCCGATGGCATATCGATTCAATCCTCCGCCGAACTGGCCGATCGACGATGCCAACTGGAGCCCGCCTCCCGGCTGGCAGCCGGATCCCTCGTGGGGCCCCGCTCCCGACGGCTGGAACTTCTGGACCGCGTCCGAGCAGGCCCCGGCCCCGCAGGCGACCTCCGAACAGGCTGGTGCGGCCGACGACGACGATGCCACTCGCGTCGCATCAACCAGTGAGCAGGGACCGACCGCTCCCGCACCTGACGCCGACGACGCCACCCGGGTGGCCTCCACCGGCGAGCAGACGCCTGCCGCCGAGCAGGCTCCCGTCGTTGAGCAGGCTCCCGTCGCTGAGCAGGCTCCCGACGTTGAACAGGCAGCCGGCGATCAGCAGGCATCCGCCGGGCAGTACGGGTCGCTGAACCCCTACGGGCAGGCTCCCGCCGCCCAGGATGCGCCCGTGCAGGGTGCGCCCGAGCAGGATGTCGACCAGTCCGCTGGCGGCGGCTCCATGCCGCTGGCCGACGACCAGAGCAGCTCAGCCCCGGCGGAGTCCGTCGGTCGCCACGCTGCGGAGCCCGCCGCCGCCGCGGAGCCCGTTGCCGCTCCGGAGCCCGCCGTCGCAGCCGAGCCGGCTGGGACCGCTGAAGAGTCCGGCCTTGCCGCCGCGCCGCAAGATGCGTCCGCAACGGCCGTCCATGATGACGCCACCCATGTCGCGGACTCCGGGCAGCGCGACAGCGCCGCTCCCGATGCCGCCGGTTCCCACGCAACGCAGGCGGAAGGCGCCGCTGAGACTGCCGAATATGGGGGCCCCGATCTCGAGGCCGACCTCGCACAGCAGGCACCCTACGAGTCCGCGCCGTACGAGTCCGCAGAGCCCGTCGCCGCCGATGACAGCAACCACTCCGGTGAGGGCTCTCAGGGCGCCGGCTACGGCATGGCGGCCGGTGCCGCAGCCGCCGGCGGGGCTGCTGGCGCGGCAGCCGCGTCCGGCCAGCAGGATCCCTCCGGTCAGGGCTACGGGCAGGCATCCCCCAGCCAGGGCTACGGCCAGCAGCCCGCGGACCAGGGCTATGGCCAGGGTTCGCCCGCTCAGGGCTACGGCGACGGCTCCTCCGCTCCCGCCTATGGCCAGGCATCACCTGCCCAGGGCTATGGCCAGCCCTCGCCGGCCCAGGGCTACGGTCAGGCCTCGCCCGCCGCGGGCTACGGCCAGGGTTCCGCACCGGACTACCCGGGACAGGGCTCCGCCTCGGACTATCCCGCACCGGGCTACGGCCAGAACTCCCCCGGAATCGACACCGGGTCCGGCTGGACCGCGTCGACCGGCGCCGGTGAACCGCCGAAGAAGGGCATCATCCAGCGCTTCTGGTGGATCGGCTGCCTGATCGCGATCGTGCTCGTGCTCGCGCTGATCGCCATCGGCGGCATCTTCCTGTTCAGCCGCTCGGGCGGCACGGAGGCCGGTGGTGGCGGTTCTACCACCACTCAGGAGGAGGATCCGACGACGGACGAACCCACCGACGAGGAGACCACCGAGGAAGAGCCGACCGAGGAGGAGACCACCGAGGACGAGATCCCGATCCCGACCGATCTCAACACGATCGACCCGGCCGCCGAGGCTGAGGCGATCAACATCGTGGGACCCGATGGCACGGGCACCATGGCGGTCCACATGGTCTACACCCCCGGCGCGGAGCTGGAGCGAAGCTACGGAGGTGCCGTCGAAGACGCGCAGCAGGGCGACTACGTCGTGCTCACCGCCAAGATGACGGTGACCGAGGGCGAGCTGTCCATGAACCCGTTCCGGTTCGATATCCAGACCCCCTACGGCGGCGCCGTGGAGCCGGCCACCGCGAGCTTCGGCCTCAAGGGCTCCGGGACCGACGGCCCGAACGAACACCAGGCAGGAGAGGAATACACGCTCACGCTCCTCTTCGACGTGAAGCGTGCCGGTGGCAACAAGCTGGTCTTCGACTCCCGTGCCGACCAGTACTCCTGGGACGTCCCTGCGTGACCCAGCGCCAGCGCTTCAACCCGCCGCCCCACTGGCCGGAGCCTCCGCATGACGGATGGATCCCGCCGGCGGACTTCCGACCCCAGTACTCCTGGGGTCCGGTGCCGGCGGGTTGGAGGCTCTGGCTGAAGGACCAGCCCTCAGGGCAGGGCGAGGCACCGTTGCAGGACTCCGAGGATGTCCCTGCCAGCGGTGCCCGCCCGCGGTCTCGGGTGGACCAGTACCCGGTCGCCGTGCTGAACCCCGGGATGTGGACGGAGAACCACCTGCAGTCCGAGGACTATGGGTTCCCTCCGGCGAAGCCCCGCAAGCAGCGGCCGCGGCTGCGGCTCGGGGTGACGATCTCGGTCACCGCTCTGGGATTCGTGGTCGCTGCGCTCACCGCAGTCATGTTCGTGCTGCTGGTCGACTTCGCGATCGAAGACCTGCCCGGGATGATGGCGGAGGCCGCGGGGCACCTGCAGGCCGTCGCCCCGGTGACCGAGGCGGGTGCCGCGGCACCGGTCGCCGAATGACCGACAGCACCGCCCGTCGACGCATCCTCTTCAGCCGAGAGACCCTGCTGGGGCTGGTGGCTGTGCTGCTCCTGGCGGCGCTCTGCGTGCTGCTGGGCATGTGGCAGTACGGACGCTACGAGAACCGCCGTGACGAGGCGGCCGTGGTCCGCACCAACTACGAATCCGCACCGGTCTCCCTGGACCAGGTGCTCCCTGATCCGCAGTCGCCGCTGAGCACCGCAGACGTCTGGACCCCGGTGACCCTGCACGGCAGCTACTGCACCGAAGGCGACTGCGTGCTCTATGTGCGCAATCGCCAGCTCTCGGGCCAGGTCGGGTATTGGCAGCTGGTTCCGTTCCAGGCCGACGACGGCACGAGTCTGCTGGTCGTTCGGGGCTGGGTGCCGCAGCAGGCGGATTCCTCCGACCCGGCGCAGCTCGCTCCTGCACCCGAAGGAGAGCTCACCGTCACGGTGCGCCTGCGGCCCGCCGAGCCCGTACTGGACCGGGAGCCGCCCCCGGGCCAGACCCATTCGGTCAACCCCGAGCAGTCCGCCGGGCTGATGGGACTGGAGGATGGGGGCCTCGTCTCCCAGGCGTATGGAGAGCTGGCCGCAGAAGATCCGGCAGCAGAACGGCCGACGGCGCTCCCCTACCCCGACACCTCCCTGGGCCCGCACCTGTCCTACGCCGTCCAGTGGTGGGTCTTCGCGCTGTTCTTCCCGGCCGCTCTGATCTACCGCACGCGCCGGCTCTTCCAGGATCTCGCAGCGGACGAGGAGGAGCGGGACGCCGTCGGCTCCGAGCACTCCGACGCCGCGCCCGCAGCTTCCCGGACCACCCTGGACCATGACGACGAGACGGGGCGAGGCGAAGCGGCATCTGCGGCCACGCCGCGCCCCTCCCGACAGCCCACCGATCACCGTCCCCGCCGTGCGGTCCGCGCTCGGCGCCGGGGCCAGGACGAGGAGGAAGAAGATGCCCTCATCGATCAGCAGACGCCCTGAGCGTCGCAGCGACCCGAGGTCCAGGTTCCTGCCGGGCCCGAGGCCGCGACGCATCGCCCACCGCGGCCTCGCCCTCGACGGGGCCGAGAACACGATGCGTGCCTTCGAGGACGCCCTGGCGGCCGGTGCCGGCATGCTCGAGACAGACACCCGCGCCACCCGCGACGGGCTGGCGCTGGCCTTCCATGATGAGGACCTGCTCCGCGTCGCCGGTGACGAGCGCCGGATCGATCAGCTCAGCGCCCATGAGGCCGGTACGGTGCGGCTCGCCGGAGACGAGCCGCTGGCGATGCTCGAGGATGTGCTGGGCACCTTCCGCGACGTCCCGCTCAACGTGGACATCAAGGACGCCGCGGCGATCGGGCCCGCGGTCGCCGCAATTGCGCGCACCCGCAGCGCCGACCGGGTCTGCGTGGCGGGCTTCGACGGCGACGTGGTCCGCAAGGCCGTCGCCACGATCCACGCAGCCACCGGGACAACCCCGGTGCGCAGCCCCGCCCGCGGCGTGATCGGGAGCTTCCTCGCAGCCCGTGCGGTGGAGGCCCCCGCGCCCGTCATCCGCCGGATCCTCGCTCCCTACGGCGCGCTGCAGGTCCCTCCCACCTATCAGGGGATCCCGGTGGTCACCACGGCGAATGTCGCTGCTGCCCACCGCGCCGGGTGCGAGGTGCACGTGTGGACGATCGATGACCCCAGGACCATGCGGGAAATGCTGGTCATGGGCGTGGATGGTATTATCACCAATCGGGTCGATCTGCTCTCCGAGCTGCTCTCGAATAGTCCCAGCAGCATCTGAGACGCGAGGACCCCACCCGGGTCTGGGAACAGATCCGGCTCCGTGCGCGTTGGCACCTTCGAGTGCCACCACACCACCTTCGAGTGCCACCACACCACAGACCTCTCCGGACGGCACACCGTCCGGCCGCCATCCCCGGCAGGAAGCGAGAACCGCATGAACAGCCGCAGCCTCCGAGGCACCCGACTGGGCTCCCTCTCCATGGAGACCGACGAGGGCGTCCTCGCCGCACCGCGCCAGGAGTCCGTCTACGACTGCCCCAACGGCCACACCATCGTCCTCCCCTTCTCGGTCGAGGCCGACGTGCCCGCCGTGTGGGAGTGCCGCTGCGGCGCCTCCGCGCTGCTCCGTGACCATGAGCGTCCCGAGGTGAAGCCGGGCAAGCCCGTGCGCACCCACTGGGACATGCTGCTCGAGCGTCGCAGCGAAGAGGACCTCCAGGTCCTCCTCGACCAGCGCCTCGCGCTGCTGCGCGCCGGGAAGCTTCACCAGCGCCGCAACCTCTGAGACATCCGCACTGCTCACCTGAGCAGAGCGACGAGGGGGCATCCACCATGCGGTGGGTGCCCCCTCGTCATGTCCCCCGCGCTCGTCGTGTCCCCCGAGCGCGTCGTGGTCCCCGAGCTCGTCATGGTCTCCGAGAGCCAGCGCACGATGGGTGGTGTGTGGCTCCACCCCTCTGAAGTTGTAGCTCCATCCCCTCTGAAGGTGCGGCTCCATCCCCTCTGAACTGTCGCCCACGAAGCCCCCAGGCGACAGTTCAGAGGGGATGGGCGACGCGAGAGCGACAGCTCAGAGAGGACGGGCGATGCGAGAGCGACCACCCAGACCGGATGGGCGGCCCGAGAGCGACAGTTCAGAGGGGATGGGTGACGCGAGCGGGCTCGCGCACGAGACATCGAGCGCTCTGGCCCTGGATGTCCTGGCCCTGGAGTGGCACGGAGCGGTGGGGAGGCTCAGTCTTGGGTGATGATGGGCGGCGTGCTGCCGTCACCGCGTGACGGGCCCGACGAGCGGCTGTCGAGGATGATCTCGCCGTCGATGACGCCGGTGCCGGAGCGGCGGTAGAGCACCTTGCGCGCCCCCTCGGAGCCGCTGCTCAGCCCCATCGCCTTGACCGAGCGGCGCTGCACCGGGGTGAGCAGCAGGACCAACCCGATCAGATCGGTGAGGATTCCTGGGAAGAAGAAGAACAGCGCGGAGAGCAGCGTGAACGCCGGGCGGGAAAGATGCTCCTGCACGTCTCCGCGACCGCGCACAGCGCGAACTAGAGAGCGCAGGCGCACGAAGGACTGCTGACCGGCGGCGACCAGCAACGCGATGCCGACGACCCAGCCCACGGCGATCGCGAGCACGGACCACCAGAGGCTGGTGTTGATCCCGATCAGGACCAGGATGGTGAGCTCCACGAGCCCCAGCAGGACGACCCCCAGCGGGATCAGGACCCCCCAGCGCGAAGTCGAGCCGGAGCGCGGGTTCTGCGCGCCGTCGGCGGCTGAAGGGCGTGCGGACGCCCCCGAAGTGCTGCGCTGCTGTGCGGCCATGAAGGCTCCCTTCCTGCGGTGGCGAACCAGTTCAGCCTAACTCAGGGCCTTGCGAACCGCCTGGGCACGACGTGACAGTCCCCAGACAGTGACCTTCACGAGCGCTTCCCGCACGATTCCCGAGGACATCTTGCTGGCCCCCTCGGTGCGCTCGTCGAAGTCGATCGGCACCTCGGCGATCACCGCCCCCAGGTCGCGGGCACGTCGGGTCATGTCCACCTGGAAGCAGTAGCCCTGGGAGGCGACGTCCTCGGCGATCACTCGCTCGAGCAGTTCAGCGCGGAACACCCGGAAGCCGGCGGTCGCGTCCGAGACACCGAGTCCCATCAGGGCCCGCACGTAGACGTTCGCGCCCCGGGAGAGCACCTGGCGGCGCAGCGGCCAGTCATGCACCGCCCCGCCGGGGATCCAGCGGGAGCCGATCGCGAGGTCGGCGCCGCGTCGCACCGCCTCAAGCAGCCCGGGCAGCTGCTCGGGTCGGTGCGAGGCATCGGCGTCCATCTCCCCCAGCTGCTGGTAGCCGCGTTTGATCCCCCAGGCGAAGCCGGCGAGATAGGCGGGTCCCAGACCCTGCTTGCCGGCCCGGTGCAGCACGTGCACCGCCGGATCCTGGGCTGCCATCTGCTCAGCCCACGCACCGGTGCCATCCGGGGAGGAGTCGTCGACCACGAGGACATCCGCCTCGGGCACAGCGGCGCGCAGACGGGCCAGAGTGCCCGGCAGCGCCTCTCGCTCATCGTAGGTGGGGATGACGATGAGGGTCGGCGGCAGCGGGGCATTGGAGGGATGCATGGTCACTGTCCTCGGCGGGTGCGGGATGGTGCGGTACCGGCAGAACCGCTGCGGGCAGAGCCGCCGCGGGCAGAGGCACTGCGGGTAGAGCCGGTGCTGGCGGTCGCGGAGCGGGCGAGGGCGCGACGGTCGGTGGTCAGCGCGGACAACAGCCCCACCAGTCCCAGGGCGGAGATCACGACTGCGATCCACGGACCTGCCGCGACCGCCGGGGTGATGCCGGTGCGGAGGGGAACGTCGGCCAGCAGCGAGCCTCGGTCCCAATGACCGACCAGGTCGATCTGGCGACCTTCCGGGCTGAAGATCGCAGAATCTCCCACGGTGGAGATGTGGACGACGCTGCGGCCGGACATCACCGCCATCACCTTCGCCTGGGCGAGCTGCTGGATCGCCTCATGGGAGTCTCCGAACAGCGCGTTGTTGGACTGCACGACGATGACCTCGGCGCCTCCATCGACCACATCATGGACGAGGGAGTCGTAGGCGATCTCGAAGCAGATCAGGATCCCCACTTTCCCCTCTCCCTGATCGAGGGCGCCCAGATCCATCACTCCGACGTCCTGCCCCGGGATCATGTCCAGGGAGACCAGGTCGACCTTGTCGGTGAGCTGGCGGAACAGCCCGCGCATCGGGATGAACTCGCCGAAGGGCACCGGATGACGCTTGGAGTACTGGTAGGGCGTGGTCGCCTCGGGGGTGAACAGCACCGACTGGTTCAGCCTCTCGGTCTCGCCCACCCGCGTCTGGGTGCCGATCAGGATCGGGGCACCGGCGTCCTCGGCCGCGGAGGTCAGCTGGTCCGCGAGCACCGGATCCTGCCGCGGATCCCAGCCGGTGGAATCCTCGGGCCAGACGATCAGGCCCAGCTGGGTGCCGTCGGCCGCCGTCTGCTCGATGATCTCCCGGGTCACGGCGAGGTGGTTCTCGAAGACGTCATCGGGCATGGTGAAGGAGATCGGATCGATCTCGCCCATCGAGCCCTGGATGGCGGCGATCGTCATGGACGGCCGGTCCACCGGTGCGCGGTTGTGCGGATAGGGGACCACCACGGTCACCAGCACGAGGGACACCGCGATCGCGCAGGGCCATACGCCGGAGAAGCCGATCAGCCCGCGGCGGCGCCTGCCCAGCAGCGCGAGCACGCCGAACAGCAGCAGCTGTCCCAGCAGGGCGGTCACCAGCGAGAGCCCGGCCATCCCGATCCAGGGACCGAGGTTCAGCAGCGGGGACTCGGCCAGTGCGAAGGCACTGGCACCCCAGGACAGGCCACCCCAGGGGGCGGTGCTGCGCAGCGTCTCGACTCCCACCCAGAGCGCCGCGACGATCAGTGCGCTGGAGATGCACAGGCCTCGACGCACCATCACGGTCCGAGCGACCAGGCCGAAGAGCACGATGTAGAGGGCCTCGAACACGCCCAGTGCGATCCAGGGCATAGTACCGGCGTAGGTACTCGCCCAATGCGTCAGCGGGACGAAGAACGCGAGCCCCCAGACCAGTGAGACGAACATCGCGAGCCGTGAGGAGCGGACGAGCAGGCCCGCCCCGAGCAGGGCGATCGCCACCGGCAGCAGCATCCACATGCCGTAGGGAGGAAAGGCCAGCAGTGCGCAGAAGCCGCCGAAGCCGCCGCACAGCACAGCAACCGGCCAGGGGGTGGGTGTGAACTCGTCACGAGACTTACGGCTGCGCTCGCGCGACGGTCTCGACCGTGTGGTCGCCGTCATCCGCCGTCCTGACCGAGCCGGTCGTGGAGGATGTGTCCGTCCACCACCGTGCGCAGGGCGCGCGGGGTCCCCTGGTCCAGGTCGGGCAGGAGCGGGGTGCGGGAGCGCGGGTCGGTGGACCAGCTGTCCACCCGCTGGGCATGGGAGCGGACAGTGAGGTCCCACGGCTCCCACACCACGAAGGTCGCCGGGATCCCCGTCTGCAGGGACCCGGGGTGGCGGTTCCCGGCCACCCGCTGCCCGCCACGGGAGGCGGCGAGGAAGGCCGCGCGGTCGCTGATGCGCTGCTCGGCGGGGCTGGTACGGGCGGCGCCGCGCACCCAGTCCCAGGGATCGGCCGCCGCCGGCTCGCCCGCGGAGGCGAAGGCGAGCGGGGTGCCCTCAGCGAGCAGGTCGAGATAGTCGGCGCTCTCGCTGACCGGGGCGACGATGCGCACTCCCTCTCGGATCCCGGTGGGGCCGGGCAGCCGCAGCACGATGCCGAGCGCGGCCGCTGCGGCATCATCCGCAGGATCAGGGGCAGAGCCGTCGGCGGTCGCGGCGGCGTCCACGAAGCCCGGAGTGATCAGGCAGCCGGTCGCATCGACCTGCTGAACATCGCCGTGGAGCACGCGCGCGGTGTCCTCCGGGCCGGTCCACGCGATGAGCCCGTCCGCGACCAGCATCGCGGAGGCCTCCGGATCGCCGGCGCTGTACAGCACGATCCCGGTGTAGAGCATCGGGGCGGCGGCCTGCCCGGTCGCGGGGGTCTGATGACGGTCGTTCTCGCTCACGGGGCCAAGCTTCTCCCGTCCGCCTGGGAAAAAGCTCATCGGTCGATCTCCTGGGCCACCAGACCTCGTCGCACGGCCCTGATCGACTCGCGTGCGATGTGTCCGAGCTCGGGGTCCGCAGTGAGCTGATCGAGCAGGTCGATCACCTGGCGGCAGTGCCGCACGAAGTCCCCGGGCGGCAGATCGTTGCCCTCGAGCGCTGCGGCCAGGTGCAGACCCTGCGCCCAGCGGTGCACGATCGCAGAGATCGCGGGATCGGGGGCACTGGTGGGCGTGATGCCATATCGGCTCTCAGCGGCCTGCAGGCGCGCGGCGACCCGGGCGGAGGCCTCGAGCGCGGCACCCACGGCGGGCTCGGGGATCAGCTCCGGGGCACGATCGTCGCGGCGAGACTCATGCACCGCGGCGGAGACCACCGCGGCCAGCCCGGCGGCGGAGAGTCCCGACCAGGCGCCGTGCTCCAGGCACTCGGCGATCAACAGGTCCCGGTCGCTGAACAGCCGTCGCAGCCGCAGGCCGCTCGCCGTCGGTCGCAGTTCCGGGGTGGGGGTCGGTCGCAGCTCCGCGGAGCCAGCATCCGTCACCGCGTCGGGGATGCCGACGGCGGACGAGGTGCTGACCCGTTCGAGATAGCCGAGCTCGATGAGCAGGCCGGTGAGCAGGTCGAACTGACGGGCCAGGGAACTGGTGCGCCCCCGGATCCTGCGCTGCACTCCCTCGAGCTCCGCGCGGCTCTTCCGCCAGCGGCCCACCCAGCGCAGATGCGACTCCAGGTCCGGACACTCGCCGCACGGATGCGCGCTCAGCTGTTCGCGCAGGCCGAGCAGCTGCTCATCGGTGGCGACGGTCGAGGGGGTGCGGCCGGTGCGGCGCCGCACCTCGCGGCGATCGGCGTCGTCCTGTCCGGCCAGTCGCTGGCGCAGCGCGGCCGCGGTGTCCTTGCGCACCTTCCCACTGCCCAGGGCATCCTGCCGCGGGAGGCGGAGGCTGTCGATCACGGCGGGCGGGGAGGGGACATCGCCCGGGCGCAGGCTGCGACGTCGGCCCTCGGTGTCCAGCAGGTCCACCTGTGGGCCGCCGAGTACCGCGCGGTCCACGTCCAGCACCACCGCGTACCCCCGGCGCTTCCCGCCGGGAAGCGCGATCACCTCACCACGGCGGAGGTCACCGAGGACCGAGCGGGTCCGGTCCCGGTCCGCAGCAGCGCGAGCCTGGGCGAGGGTCTTCTCGCGCTCGGAGACGGCTTCCTGGAGCTGCGCGTACTCGAGGAGATCGCCGCGGTCGCAGGTCACCGCCTCCTGGTAGGACGTCACCGTGTCCTCGAGCTCCCGGGCGCGGCGGGCGAGCCCCACCACGGAACGGTCTGCCTGGAACTGCGCGAAGCTGGTCTCGAGGGTCTCCCGGGCACGTGCCAGATCGAAACGGTCCAGGAGGTTCACGGCCATGTTCGGGGTGGGTCGGAACGCCGAGCGCAGCGGGTAGGTGCGCTTCGAGGCGAGGGAGGCCACGGCGGGGGCATCGAACCGGGGCCCCGCGACGACCACAGCATGGCCCTCGGTGTCGATACCGCGGCGGCCTGCGCGTCCCGTGAGCTGAGTGAACTCTCCCGGTGTGAGGTCCGCGTGCTCGACACCGTTGAACTTCACGAGCTTCTCGAGCACCACCGACCGGGCTGGCATGTTGATGCCCAGCGCGAGGGTCTCGGTGGCGAAGACGACCTTGATCAGCCCCCGGGCGAAGAGCTGCTCGACCACCGTCTTCAGCAGCGGCAGCATCCCGGCGTGGTGGGCGGCAAAGCCGTCGAGCACCGCGCGGCGGAAGGAGGCGATGCCGAGGACCTCCTCGTCCTCGGCGCCGATCCCGGCAAGCTGCTCGTCGAGCACTGCGCGGATCTCACGTCGCTCCCGGTCATCGGTGAGGTGCAGGCGCGCCCGTGCACACTGCTGCACGGCGCCCTCGCACCCGGCGCGGGAGAAGATGAACACGATCGCGGGCAGCAATTCTGCCTGGTCCAGCAGGGCTACGACCTCGGGACGCCGCATCGTGCGCTGCGGCAGTCCGGGGGCCTGACCGCCGTGGCTCCTACTGTCGCTGCTCCTGCTGTCACCGCTCCGGTTGCCGCCGTAGCCGCTGCCGTCGTAGGCGCCGGGGCCACGCCCCCTGCGCTTGTGGGGAGGGCGGTGCTGTCCGGAGCCGCGGGGCCGGTGGCGCCCGCCGGTGCCCTTCCTCCCCCGGTAGTCCTTGCCGCGCGCGCCGCCGGTCCGCTCGTCGACGGGAAGGGAGAACGAGGTGATGCGTTCGATCTCGGGGTTCACCTGACGGTCGCTGCGGGCGCCCGGACCCTGTGACACCACAGCTTCCCCGTCGGCATCGACGAAGAGGTCCAGGAGTTCATCGCCCACGATCACGTGCTGCCACAGCGGCACCGGGCGAGTCTCGGAGACGATGATCTCGGTGCTCCCGCGGACCTCCTGCAGCCAGGCACCGAACTCTTCCGCATTGGAGACCGTCGCCGAGAGCGAGACCAGCTGCACCGAGCGGTCGAGGTGGATCATGACCTCTTCCCACACCGGCCCGCGCAGGCGATCGGCGAGATAGTGCACCTCGTCCATCACCACGAACCCCAGTCCCTGCAGGAGGTCGGAGTCCGCGTACAGCATGTTGCGCAGCACCTCGGTGGTCATCACGACCACCTCGGCATCGGGGCGGATCGAGGTGTCGCCGGTCAGCAGACCCACACGTTCGGCGCCCAGCCAGTCCACCAGCTCGCCGAACTTCTGATTGGACAGCGCCTTGATCGGCGCGGTGTAGAAGACCTTGTGGCCCCGGGCCAGTGCGAGATGCACCGCGAACTCCCCCACCACGGTCTTGCCGGCGCCGGTGGGGGCGGCGACCAGGACCGAGCTGCCGCCCTCGAGCGCCCGCCCGCCCGCCAGCTGGAACTCGTCGAGATCGAAGGGGTAGCGGGCGGTGAAGGCGGTGAGCTCGCGGGAGGACTGCTCCTGCTGCTGCTCCTGCTTCCACTGGGCGTAGCGCTCGGAGGGAGAGGTCACTGGGTTCCCTCGCTGCCGTCGGCGGTCTCCGCCGCGGCGGGCAGCTCGGCGAGCAGCCGCACCGCTCCGGGCAGCACCCGTGCTGTCAGCGGCAGCAGCGAGCGGGGCTCGCCATCCGCGTAGGCGCGCAGTGCCCGGCCGTGGCGCAGGCCGACGGTCACCTCGCGCACGGGCTGGATCTTCACCGCGTCCAGGGTGGTGTGCGTGCCCCGGTAGACGCGCGGGAAGAAGCGCAGCAGCTGGCTGCGGCCCAGCCCGGCGACGGTGACCAGCTCGAGCATGCCGTCATCGATCCGCGACTCGGGGACGATCTTCATCCCGCCGCCGAAGATCCCGGAGCTGCACAGGGTCAGGATCGTGGCGTCCAGCTCGATCCGCTCGCCCCCGTCGATCTCGAGCCAGTAGGGCAGGGGGGTGAAGGCGGGCAGCTCGCGCATCAGGGCCGTCGTATAGCGGACCGTGTGGCGGGCCCGAGAGCTGTTGGCACGTGCGTTGACCAGGGCATCGAAGCCCAGGTTCACGTTGCCCAGGGCGAGCGAGCGATGCGGCAGCGCATGCTCGCCGGCGGCGATGATCTCGATCGCGTCGATCGTCACCACCGGGCGCGACAGGGCGTGGAGGAGGGCCCGGGTGGACTCCTCCGGATCGTTGATCGTCAGCCCGAGGGCGCGCGCGAAGTCATTGCCGCTGCCGGCAGGGACGATCCCGAGCCGCACCGGGGAGCCGGCCACGATCTCGGCGCCGAGCGAGACGGTGCCGTCACCGCCGACGACCACCAATGCGGTCAGGGAGTCGCGGATCTCCTCGGCGCGGGCCCGGGCGAGGTGGGCGGAGGTGGCGGAGAGGTCCACCACGGAGATCCCGGCCAGCCGCAGCAGATGGCCGACCTGGCGGCCGACCCGGTGAGCGGCTCCCTGTGCAGCGGTGGGATTCGCGAGCAGACCCACACGGAGCCTGCTCACCGCCCGTCCCCGTCGGCGTCGTCCAGGCGGGACGGGCCGTCGATCTTCTCCACCTCGTCGTCGATGCTGCTGGCCTGGTCATCGTCGAGGTCCTCGTCACCGGACCTGCGCGCCTTGCGCCGATCGTGGATCAGCGAGATGACGATCGCACCGAAGAAGAGGCTGGCGATCGCTGCGGACATCGCGATCAGCGTGATCGGCTCCGGGGTGGGGACCATGACGGCGGTGAAGGCGAAGCTCAGGAAGATGATCCAGCGCCACGCCTTGAGCATCGCCTTGCCGCTGACCAGCCCCATGAAGTTCAGCAGGACCATCACCACCGGCATCACGAAGGCGATGCCGAAGGCGAGCATGGTCTTGATCAGCAGCGCGAGGTACTGGTCGTAGGGGATGATCTGCGAGACCGAGCCCTCGGTGGGCGTGAAGCTCATCAGCACCGGCACCAGCTGGCTGACGGCCCAGTAACCGGCCACGCAGCCGACGAAGAACAGCGGGATCGCGCTGCCGAAGAAGCCGATGGCGTACTTGCGCTCGTTCTTGTGCAGGCCCGGCATCACGAACAGCCAGATCTGGGCGATGATCATCGGTGAGGACAGGATCAGGCCGATGTACGCGGCCATCTGCAGCTTGACGTTCAGGCCCTGGCCCACGCCCTGGAAGTTGATCAGCGACTGGAGCTCGGAGTCCTCGCTGGCTGCCTCGATCGGCGCCTTGACGGCGTCGAAGACCCACGGGAACAGGAACCAGCCCACGATGGAGAGCAGCAGGACGGTGATCGCGCTGATCATCAGCCTGTTGCGCAGCTCGACGAGATGCTCGCCGAGCGACATCCGTCCTTCGGGGTCCCTGCGTGACTTATTCGCGGGCTCCGATTCGGTCTGCTCGCGTCCCTGCGTATCACTCGCCACGGATCTGCTTCCTCCCAGCGCTCCGGGTCCGGACGGTCTCCCACCCGGGCCCGCTGTCGACGGCGCGCTCTGCGCCGAGATGCTCAGTCGCGACGGTAGGAATCGTCGTCGTCGTGGGCGCGGATCGGCTCGCGGCCGCGGTCCGCGTCATCGCGAGGGTTGTACTCGCGGTCGTCGTGGGAACGGCTGTCGCGGTCCTCACGCGAGCGCGTGGAGCGGACCGGACGATCGTCCTCCTCGTCCTCGTCGGCGGGCTTCTCCTCGCCGCGGAGCTCCTCGACCTCGCTCTTGAAGATGCGCATCGACTTGCCCATGTTGCGGGCCAGGCCCGGGAGCTTGTTGGCGCCGAACAGAAGGATCACCAGCACGATCAGCAGGACGATCGCCCAGGGGTTGCGGAAGAAGTTCATGGAAGTCCCTTTCAACAGCGCCACGAGACAGCGCGGGCGCACCTATCATCCCACAGCGGACTGGGCGCCGGACGGGTCGCCACGGTGGCGACTCGGCCCACCGCACGGCGGGTCGTCCCAGGGTAGCGGCTCCTACGAGGTGTGACGTACCGCGCCGTCCCGCGCAACGGTCACGATCGTGTCTCTGAGATCACGCGGTACGAGCACCTCGGCCGCGCCGGCGGATTCCAGCACCGCGTCCACCAGCGGCGCCAGCACCGGCGAGTCCAGCCGGGCGAAGGCCTCGCCGTCCCCGCCGTCGCGCATCTCGACGGCCCCGAACGACTCGGCGATCCAGTGTCCGGCGGGTTCGAGCCGCAGCCAGACCTCCCCCTCGACGCGCCCGGCCAGGGCCTGCTGCTCCCCCGCGCCGGCGCGGCTCATCGGGGTGCCGGCGGGCAGGATCTCGACCACGCGATCCAGACGGAACCGGCGCTCGGCACCGGCGAGCTCGCACTCGGCGAGCATGTAGGAGCGCACACCATCGCTCTCGATGCGCAGCGGCCGGATCCTGCGCACGCTGGTGCCGGGCCGGTCGGAGGAGGAGTAGCGGATCACGAGCTGTCCGTCCTCTGTGCCGGGCTCCGCACGCAGCGCTGCGTGCACTGCGGCCAGGACCGCCTCCGCACGGTCCGCGGTGCGGGCTGCCATCTCGTCCGCGGAGATCGCATCGGCCAGGTCGGAGCGGGTGGGCACCGCCACGGAATCGGCGGGGCCGCCGGTTGCGCCGGCCAGCAGCTTGGCTCGCGCCGCGGCCACGGTCTGCTCGGCCTGACCTGCGACAGGCTCGAGGGCCGCCAACCCTGCCAGCAGCGCGGTGATCTCCACCGCGCTGAGGCTCAGGGCACGGCGCAGCGGCTCGGCGTTGCGCACCCGCACGGTCCCGTGCTCCCATTCCGCTTCGATCAGGTCCTCCCAGCCGTCGCCCATGTCACCGCAGACGAACAGCACCTGCAGATCGGTCACCAGCTGCTTCTCGGTGATGGCGAGGGCCTCGGCGAGCTCCGCGAGATCGGCCTCGCCACGGCTGAGCACATAGGAAGCCGCGGAGATCAGTCGCGAGAGATGATCGCCGCTCTGCGGGGTGAGCCGGATCCTGGGCGTCGGGCGACCGGTCGCCGACTCGAGCTCTGAGAGCTGCGGCTCCTGCTCGTGCAGATCCGCGATCGCGCTCAGGACCTGGGCGAGCTCAGCCCGCCAGGAATGCGGTTCGAGCAGCTCGACCCAGCGGATGTCGCCCAGCAGCAGGCGCCGGGCGGCGGGACGCGGAAGGCTCGGCAGGGTGAGGTGCTCCGCCTCGAGCGCCGCGCCGGCCCGGTCACGCAGCGACAGCGCCTTGTACGGCGCCGCACGCAGCACGGCGGCGTCACGATCATCGCTGTCGAGCATGCGCTCGAGCACTCCCGAGAGATCCGTGTTCTCGGGACGGGGCTGCCGGGCCGCGGAGATATCCGCAGGGAAGGACTCGATGCGGGAGGCGCGGAAGAGACGCGGAGCCGAACGGTCCAGGTCCCAGCCGTAGACGTACCAATGCCCCTCGTGCACACCGACCACCCAGGGCTCCACCCGACGTTCCGACGGGGCGCCGTGGGTGGCGCGATAGGTGAAGCGGACGGTCCTGCCGCCCACGACCGAGTCCAGCAGCGGCGAGAGCACGGGCAGCGACTCGACCGCACCGCGCGGGGTGCGTCGCAGCAGATCGGGGTCGGCGTCATGCCCGAGGCTCAGCAGCTTGGAGCGGACCCGGCGGGCCGCTCCGCCGGCTGCGGCCGCGTCCCAGGCACGGCTCGCCGCGAGCAGCACCGTGTACTCCTCGGTGGTGAGATCCAGCACCGCTCCGGAGCGGGCCGTCTCGATCCGGTAGTGCACCGTGTTCTCGTCGAGCACATCGCGCTCGGTCGCCAGGGGCAGCCCGAGCTCGAGGATCGCGGCCTTGTCGCGCTCGAACATCCGCTCCGCCGCCTGGTCGGAGACCGCATTCGCGTAATCGGGGATGACGGAGAAGAGCTTGGCGCGATCGATCCGTCGCCGGGAGCCGATCGTCATGATGACGTTGAGGAGTCTCTCCACATTCTTCGAAGCCACGCAGTCAGACTATCCGGCAGGGCAGGCCGAATGGGCCGCTTCCGCGCCGCGGCTCTAGGCTGTGCTCATGCTGCGATGGGAACGGGGAACCGTGAAGGACGCGCTGAGCTCCTGGCACGGTGTGGATCGGCTCGAGATCGAGCTCGATGACGAGGCGGGAACGCTCACCGCGATCGCCTATCGGGAGCTGACCGGCACACCTCGGTCGGGCGAACGGGTGCTGCTGAACACGAATGCGCTCCGCCGGGAGCTGGGCACCGGCGGGGACGCCATGGTGGTGGCCCGCCTCGATGTGCTCCCCGAGGCGACGGAGAGCAGCGGGCACATGGTGAAGGCCCGCTATACCCCGATGCAGACCATGGTCGACGCGCTCGATGATCCCGGAGGGGAGCACTACGAGACGGTCCGCGCCGCGAAGGACATCGCCGGGATGCCGGTCGTGGTCGCCGATCTCCACTCCTCGCTGCCCGCCATCATCGCGGGCATCCGGGCCGAGCGGCGCACAGCGAAGATCGCCTACGTGCACACGGACGCCGCCGCACTGCCTGCGGCCTACTCCCGGATCACCGCTCGGCTGCGGTCAGCTGATCTGCTGGCCTCCGTGATCAGCGCCGGTCAGTCCTTCGGCGGTGATCTCGAGGCCGTGACCGTGCACTCGGCGCTGCTCGGGGCGAAGCACGTGGTCGGCGCCGACGTCGCGATCGTGATCCAGGGGCCCGGCAATCTGGGCACCGGAACCGGCTGGGGATTCTCCGGAGTGCAGGCGGCCGAGGCGGTCCATGCCGCCTCGGTGCTCGGCGGCCGCCCCGTCGCGACGCTGCGGGTCTCCGGTGCCGATGAGCGCAAGCGACATCGGGGCCTGTCCCATCATTCTTCGACCACCTATGGCCGTGCGCTGCTCGCCCCTGTCCACCTGCCCGTGCTCCCCCGCAACGACAGCCGGCACAACGCATTTCATGAGTCTGTACGGAAACAGGTGAAAACCACGATCCTCAAGCCGGCGGAGAAGCGCGGAGTGCGGCACCAGCTCACCGAGGTCGATGCCAAGGGCCTGCGGGATGCGCTGGAGGACATGCCGGTGCGGATGACCACGATGGGTCGCACTCTGGCGGAGGATCCCTGGGCGTTCCAGTACGCGGCGCTCGCGGGACGCTGCGCCGCGTCCCTCGCGCCGCGGGCCTGACGCCGGTCCCTGAGCCCCCAGCCCGACGACCGAGCTCAGGCCCTGAGAGCCTCGTTGCGAGGACCGATCTCAGGCCCCGAGAGCCTCGTGACGACGATCGAGCTCAGTCGCCGACCGCTTCGCCCCGTTCCTGCACCAGCCCCAGCAGCAGATGCGCAGCGGCGATCGCCCGATCGCCGTCGTAGCGCTGTATCGCGTGCAGGGCGAGGGTCGAGCCGTCGGCCAGGTCCAGGTGCGCCCAGGGGTCGCCCATCGGGAAGCTGATCCCGATCACCTCGGCCCACTCCAGGGTGCGGGTGCTCATCAGGTTGCGCACGACCAGCACCTCGGGGCGGGCGGTGACCGTCACCGAGGCCTCGAGATGGCAGAAGATGAAGACCAGCACGCCGACGGCGACCAGTCCGAGCCGTCCACCCCATTGGAAGCTGGTGATCATCACCGCGCCGCCGATCATCCCCGCCATCACGATGGTGGCGCTGAGGTAGGCGGCCACCCGTACCGCCCGGGGACGCAGCACGATCGAGGCACGGCTCTCCCCCGGCTGCTGATCCGCTGCGGGGGTGCTCATCGGCGTCTCAGATGCGGCAGGCCTGGATCGCGGTGACCAGGATCGCGCGGGCCCCGGCGTCGTAGAGGTCATCCATCATGCGGTGGGCGGAGCGGGTGTCCACCATCGCGCGCACCGCGGACCACTCCCCGCCGTGCAGCGGGGAGACCGTCGGAGACTGCAGGCCGGGGGTGATCTCGACGGCGCGCTCGAGCAGGGCCGTGGGGATGTCGTAGTCGAGCATCACGTACTCGCGCGCCACCAGCACCCCGCGGATGCGTCGCGCGAGGACCTCGAGGGAGTGGGTGCCGTCCTCGTCGAGCTCGAGCCCGGGGCGGGAGAAGAGGACCGCTTCGCTGGTCATGATCGCCTCGCCGAAGGGCTCGAGGCCCGCCTGGCGGAGCGTGCTGCCGGTCTCGACGACATCGGCGATCACATCCGCGACCCCGAGCCGGATCGAGGATTCGACGGCCCCGTCGAGGTGCACCACCTCGGCGGTGACGCCGCGCTCGGCGAGGTAGTCCTCGACGAGGTTCTCGTAGCTGGTGGCGATGCGGGCGCCCTGCAGCTCCGAGGCGTCGCGGCGGGTTCCCGCTGGCGCGGCGAAGCGGAAGGTCGACCGCGCGAAGCCCAGCGGCAGGATCTCATCGGCCGGGGTGCGGGAGTCCAGCAGCATGTCCTGGCCGGTGATGCCGACGTCCACCGTGCCGGAGCCCACGTACACCGCGATGTCCCGCGGGCGCAGGTGGAACAGCTCGACGCCGTTCTCCTCGTCGACCACGACGAGCTCCTTGGCCGTGCCGCGGCGCCGGTAGCCGGCCTCCTGGAGCAGATCGGCGGCGGGATCGGACAGGGCGCCCTTGTTGGGGACGGCGATGCGGAGCACGGATCCTCCTCGGCCGCCGCGGCGGCCACGAGTGGGGGTGGGACGGAGAGGAACAGGATGGAGGCGGCGAGACGCTGCAAGCCCGGAGGATGCGGAGGCAACGGCGGAAGAGCCGGAGACCGCGGGACCGGGTGCGAACCTTCGACCGCAGACCGGCGCGGGTCGGAGCTGGTGGGTCAGAGCTGTCGGTAGACGTCTTCGAGCGAGATGCCCTTGGCGATCATCATCACCTGCACGTGATAGAGCAGCTGGCTGATCTCCATGGCGGCGTCCTCATCGGTCTCGTGCTCGCAGGCCATCCACACCTCGGCGGCCTCTTCGACGATCTTCTTGCCGATCTGATGGACCCCGCCATCGAGTTCGCGGACGGTGCCCGACCCCTCAGGTCGGGTACGGGCCTTCTCAGTCAGCTCGGCGAACAGTGCCTCGAAATCCTTCACGCCGACAGGATACGCGTTCCGGCAGGTGGCCCGTTCAGAGGACCACCTGCTGGAAGGCGAGTCACTCCTTGCGCACCGTGGGATCGAGATGGGCGGTCTCCACCGTCACCCGCGTCTCCTCCACCTGGCGGCGGCTGCGCACACCCCACCAGACGAAGAACCCCGTCAGGGTGAAGGCTCCGTAGAAGAGATACATGAATGCGCTCGCGTAGTACCCGGCATCGAGCAGCAGCGGGACGCCGACGATGTCGACCGCGACCCAGATCAGCCAGAACTCGACCCAGCCCTTGGCCATCCCGAAGGTCGCCAGCAGGCTGCCCATGAAGATCCAGGCGTCAGCCCAGACCGGCTCATAGGAGCCGAGCATCCGGAACAGGGGGGTCAGCGCTGCGGTGCCGCCCACTAGCGCGACCAGCAGCAGGACGCGAGTCCCCCAGGAGGCCCACTCGGGCTCCACTGCGGTGCCGCCGTCGTGCTTCGCCTGCCGCCACCGCTGCCAGCCGTAGATGCTGGTGGCGATGAACATCACCTGGCGTCCGGCCTGCCCCAGCAGGTCCACGGAGTTCGGGTTGCCGAACACCGAGCCCATGAACACCGTCAGCAGCAGCACATTGCCGACGATGCCGATGGGCCAGGCCCATACCTTCCGTCGCATGCCGCCGAGGGCGCTGAGCAGTCCGAAGACGTTGCCGAGCACCTCTCGCAGGAGTAGGAACTGTCCGCCCGCGAAATCGATTCGCGCGTCGAAGAGCCACTGCAGAAAATCCATGTCGGTCCTTTCGCCGTCGGATGCAGTGGCTCCGGGGGAAAAGGGTTCCGGCATGGCGCCAGCGCGCGCCGAGGGCGCCCTGGGACATGCAGGACGTGCGCCTCTCATCCAGGCTGTACTGTCGGCGCCGGAATTTCACCGGCTCCACCGCCGAAGCGGGTCGCGGACTATCACCGCCGGCTCGGAATTTCACCGACCCCGGAGCACGTCACTGGTCGTGACCAGATCATCCTAGACCGTCGGCCCCGCCACCGGAGAGCGCATGAACGCAGGTGACGGGGCGGGGGACACGGTGGAGGCGACCGCGCTGATCAGCAGGAGGCGCAGCCGCAGGTCAGTGGGCGGCGTGGCGCAGGTCAGGGGGCGGCGCAGCCGCAGGTCAGTGGGCGGCGTGGCCCCGGGCAAGTTCGCGCAGGGCAGAGATCTCAGCGGCCGCATCCTGGGCCCGATAGATCGCAGACCCCGCCACGAAGACGTTCGCCCCGGCCTCCGCGCAGCGCTCGATGGTCTCCCGGCTGACCCCGCCGTCGACCTGGATCGACACCTCGAGGTTGGCCCCGCTGATCGCCGCGCGCGCCCGACGGATCTTGGGGAGCATGGTGTCCAGGAAGCTCTGGCCGCCGAAGCCGGGCTCGACGGTCATGATCAGCAGCATGTCGAACTCGCCGATGATGTCGAGGATCGGCTCGACCGCGGAAGCAGGTCGAAGGCCGACGCCGACCTGCACGTTCTTCCTGCGCAGGTCACGGGCGAGCTTGACCGGGGCCCGGGCGGCCTCCAGGTGGAAGGTGACGGACGCGGCACCGGCCTCCGCATAGGCGGGAGCCTCGGTGTCGGCGTCGGCGATCATCAGGTGCGCATCGACCGGGATCGTGCTGCGCTCGACGATCTGCTCGACCATCGAGGGACCGAAGGTCAGGTTCGGCACGAAATGGTTGTCCATCACATCGACGTGGACGCTGTCGGCGCTGGAGATCTTGTCGAGCTCGCTGCCGATGCTCATGAAGTCGGCGTTGAGGATGCTGGGGTGGATGTAGTGGCCGTCGGTCGAGTACGGGGTGATCATGCCGTCGGGAGTCCTTCCTCGGTGGGGGCGGGCTGCTTGCGCAGCAGGTGGATGTACATCGCATCGGTGCCGTGGACGTGGGGCCACAGCTGGACCGCGGGGCCCTCGCCCAGCTCGACGTCCTGCCGGACTGCGGGGAGCATCCCGGCGCGCACCGCGTCGCGCGCGTCGAGCTGCTCGATGTCGTCGCGCCGCTTGAGCACGTCGGCGACGATCAGGCGGGTCTCGGCCAGGTGCGGGGAGCAGGTCACATAGGCCACCACTCCCCCGGGCGCGGCGGCGTCCAGGGCCGAGGTGAGCAGCCCGCGCTGGATCCCGCCCAGCTGGCCGATGTCGGCGGGGGTGCGGCGCCAGCGGGCTTCGGGGCGGCGCCGCAGGGCACCGAGCCCGGAGCAGGGGACGTCGGCGAGGACGCGGGAGAAGCGGCCGGGCAGCTCGCTGCCGATGGTGGTGCCGTCGGCGGTGCGGGTGGTGATCTCGCAGCCGGCCTCCTGCAAGGTGGCCACGGCCCGGTTGACGAGCTCGGTGCGATGCTCCTGGAGCTCGACCGCCAGCAGGTCCGCGTCGTGGCCGACGGTCAGTCCGCCCAGCAGCGCGGCCTTGCCGCCGGGGCCTGCGCAGAGGTCCAGCCAGTGGTGGTCCTCGGCGAGGACCAGGTCGTCGGCGCCGAGTGCGAGGGCGAGGGCCGCGAGCTGGCTGCCCTCGTCCTGCACGGCGACGCGGCCCTCCTTGACCGGGTCCATGCCGCCGGGGTCGCCGGAGGGCCAGGAGGCCGCGAAGATGCTCAGCCGGCCCTGGCTCGCGCCGTGGTCGATCAGCTCGTCGAGGTCGGTGAGGCCCGGTCGCATCACCAGCGAGACCGACGGTGCCGCGTTCTGGGCGGCCAGCAGTTCATCGATCTCGTCGCGGGAACGGCCGTGGCCGGCCAGGGCGTCGCTCAGGGCGCGGACCACCCAGCGCGGGTGGGAGTGCACCACGGCGAGGTGCCCGGTGGGATCCTGCTCGCGGTCGGGGGCGACCTCGAGCAGCCACTGCGGGAGGTCCTTCTCCCCGACGCGGCGCAGCACGGCGTTGGCGAAGCTCGCCGCACCGGCGCCGACCACGGAACGGGCCAGGGCCACGGTCTCGGAGGTCGCCGCGTGTGGGGCGACGCTCATGTCCAGCAGCTGGTAGGCGCCGAGCCGGATGACGTCCAGCAGCGGCGGGTCGATCTTGGCCAGTGGGCGATCCACGCAGGCGGTGATGACCGCGTCGAGCCGTCCCTGTGCGCGCAGGGAGCCGTAGAACAGCTCGGTGGTGAAGGCGGCGTCGCGGCCGGAGACGTGGTGGCTGCGCAGCAGCCGGGGCAGCACCAGGTTCGCGTAGGAGTCCTCCTCGCGCACCATCCGCAGCCCTTCGAAGGCGACCTGGCGGGAGGGGGTGGAGCGGCGTGCCCGCTCGGCCGGCCGTGACTCGGAATAGCCGCGGCGGGGGCCTCCCTGCCCGCGCGAGCCGGAGCGGGAACGGCCGTGCTGGTCGCGCTGGTCTCGCTGCGGGTTCTCGTCGCGTCGGCCGCGGTCCTGATTGCTGCGTCGGTCCTGGTTCATGCGGTGACTCCGTCCTGCGACTGGCTGGTGAATCGGGCATCGGGGGCGAGGCCCGCACCGCGGGCCCAGTCCGCGGCCCGCATCGGCCGCTTGCCGGCCGGGGCGAGGGTCGCCAGGGCGATCACCCCGGTGCCGGTGCCCACAAGCATCTGGCGCTTGGTGGCCGCGATCTGTCCGGGTGGCAGCGGAGGGTGCTCCGGGGCGCGTTCGACGCCCAGGATCTTCGTGCGGGCGCCGTCCAGCAACGTCCATGCGCCGGGCTGCGGGCTCATCCCCCGGATGTGGGCCTCGACTCGTTCGGCGGGGACCGTCCAGTCGATCTCGGCTTCGGCGGTGGTGAGCTTCGCGGCGTGGGTGGCCAGTGCATGGTCCTGGGGTGTGAGCACCGCGGTGCCGGCCTCGAGCGCGTCCAGTGCGCTCAGCAGCACGGGGGCGCCGTCGATCGCCATCCGCTCCAGCAGCTCGCCGGAGGTCTCGAACTCACCGATCAGGGTGGGTGCCGTGGCGATCAGATCCCCCGTGTCCAGTCCCTTCTCGAGGCGGAACACGCTCATGCCGGTCTCCTGCCGGCCGGAGAGCACCGCGCGCTGGGCGGGCGCCGCGCCGCGCCAGGACGGCAACAATGAGAAGTGGAGGTTCACCCACCCGTGGCGGGGGATGTCGAGAGCGGCCTGCGGGACCAGGTTCCCGTAGGCGACCACGGGCGCGGCGTCAGGGGCGAGCTCGCGGATCTGCTGCTGGACCGTCTCGTCGCGCAGCGTGGTCGGCTCGAGCACTGGGACGCCCGCCTCGAGGGCGAGGGTCTTCACCGGTGAGGGGGTGAGCCTGCGGCCGCGACCGGAGGGTGCGTCGGGTCGGGTGAGCACCCCGACGACCTCATGGTGCGAGTCGAGCAGGGTGCGCAGGGAAGGAAGTGCGGCCTCTGGGGTGCCGGCGAAGAGCAGTCGCATGATGGGTCGAGTCTACGGTGGCACCGCTGATGGCTGTCGCGAGAGCTCTCCGGGGGCGTCAGTAGACGAGCCCGAACACCCATACCGCCAGGCCCATCGTGGTGGCGGTCACCAGCACGATCCCGATCAGGTTCAGCCACAGCCCGGCCTTGGCCATCTGCGGGATCGTGACATAACCGGAGCCGTAGGCGATCGCGTTCGGGGGCGTCGCGACAGGGAGCATGAAGGCGCAGGTCGCGGCGATCGCGACGGGGATCGCGAGCAGCATCGGGTCGATCCCGGTGCCGACGGCCACGGCCGTGGCGAGCGGCAGGAAGGTCGCGGCGGTGGCAGTGTTCGAGGTCAGCTCGGTCAGGAAGAGGACGCCGGCGGCGACGACCGCCACGATCAGCACCACGGGCAGTCCGCCGACGCCCTCGGTGACCTCGCCGATCCATTCGGTCAGGCCTGAGGAGCTGAACTGTGCGGACAGGGCGAGGCCGCCGCCGAACAGCAGCAGCACGCCCCAGGGCAGCTTCGCGGCGGATTCCCAGTCGAGCAGCCTCACGCCCCGTGCCGCACCGGCTGGCAGGAGGAACAGCACCAGTCCCACCACCATCGCGATGCCGGCGTCCGAGATCCACGGATCCTCCCGGCCGAGCGCATCGGAGAGCAGCGGGATGAACACCCACGAGAGTGCGGCCAGCACGAAGACTGCCAGCACCCTGGTCTCCCCCGCGGAGATGCGGCCGAGCTTGCTGCGTTCCTGACGGATCAGCTCGGTGCCGCCGGGGATCTCGGTGATCTCGGGCTTGTACAGGACTTTCGTCAGCAGCAGCCAGGCGATGACCATGAAGACGATCGCGAGCGGCCCGCCCACCATCATCCAGCGTCCGAAGCCGATCGTGACCCCGAATTCCTGGCTCATGTGCGCCGCGAGCAGGGCGTTGGGAGGGGTGCCGATGATCGTGGCCAGGGAGCCGATGGAGGCGGCGTAGGCGATGCCGAGCATCATCGCGGTGCCGAACTTCGAGGTGACGGGGGCGACCTCGCCGTCACGTGAGCCGCCCTCGGGATCGGGATCCACTCCTTCGCCGGGTTCCTCCCCCTTCGCGACGGCGTCCTCGAGCCGCAGCTTGTTCACGAGCATCAGCACCGACAGGCCGATGGGCAGCATCATCACCGCGGTCGCGGTGTTGGAGACCCACATGGAGATGAATCCGGTGGCGACCATGAAGCCGAGGATCAGCAGCGAGGGGCTGGTGCCGATCGTCCCGACGATCGCGAGGGCGATGCGCTTGTGCAGGTTCCAGCGCTGCATGCCGAGCGCCAGCATGAACCCGCCCATGAACAGGAAGATGACGTTGTTGCCGTAGGACGCGCCGACGTCGTCGACGCCGACCTCGCTGTTGAGCACCGGGAAGACGACCAGCGGGACCAGAGCGGTGGCGGGGATCGGCAGCGCCTCGGTCATCCACCACGCGGCCATCAGCACCGCGGTCGCGGCGGTGAGCTTCGCACCGTGGGGAACGTCGGCGGGCATCAGGAAGTAGATGAGCACTGCGACGAGGAGGCCGAGGACCAGGCCGAGGCGACGCACCCGCAGGCTGCGGGCGCTGGCGGCGGGGGCCCGTTCCCCCTCGGAGAGGTCGGGCCGGTCCTCCTCCGCGGTGGCGGTCGAGTCCTGATCAGGGGCGGAGGTCATCGTCGTCCTTCCGTCTCGGCAATCCAGTGACGCCGATCACCCTACGGCGAGCGTGTTCTCCGCCGGGGAGGAACACTCAGAACACGTCAGGCGGATCCAGTCGCACGCGCAGGGAGCCCCGGGCCTTGCGGGCACTCCGGGCGGCGATGCCGGCACGCAGGGCGAGGGCGAGCTCACGGGAGCGGCCCGGCTCGATGCGCACCACCGCGCGGGCCCGGCCGGCGGCGTCGGGTCCCTCGAGATCGACCGGGCCGAAGACATCGGTGCCGTCCGGGAGCTCGACGGTCTCGAGGAATCCACGGCACGCCTCCCGGTCGCCCACGATCTCGGCGACCCGACGGAAGGGAGGCAGGTCCAGCTCGTGACGGTCCTCGAGCACCCGGTCCAGGAAGAACGAGGAGCGGTGGGCGACCAGGTCGCGGATCGCGGGGAGGGTGGAGGTGCCGACGATCAGCACCTCTCCCCCGTCGTCGGCGCAGCGCACCAGTGCGATGGCGCCCCGCCAGCGCCGCACCGCCTCGACGTCCGCATCGAAGGCGGCGCGGCCCAGCAGTGCGTCCGCATCCAGCAGCAGGCAGGCGGCGTACCGGGACCGGGGGGCCGGCTCCGCCCCGGGGGTGGCGACGATGATCGCGTGGTCCGGGACGGCATCGTCCGCGAGCGCTCCGTGCGCGCCGCCCGCCACCTTCAACGTCGCCTCGGGGAAGGCACGGTGCAGCTCCTCTGCGGTGCGGGTCGAGCCGATGACCATGGCCCGCACTTGGGTGCGGTCGCATTCGGGACAGCGGTAGCCGTCCTCCCGACGGCCGCAGACGCGGCAGTGCAGGGGTCCGCCGCGACCGCTCTGGGACAGCGGCGCCGAGCAGTGCGGGCACTGGGCGCGGGTGCGGCAGAAGGTGCACGCGATCGCCGGGGCATAGCCGGAACGCGGCACCTGCACCAGCACCGAGCCCCGCTCCAGCCCGCGCCGGATCACGCGCATCGCTTCCTGCGGCAGGCGAGAACGGCCGGAGGGGCCTTCACGTTCCCGCAAGTACTCATCCATCGCCACGATCCGCGGGCGGACGGCCGTGACCGGGCCGGGCAGCGGCTCCAGGCGCGCGAGATAGCTGAGATCCGCGAGCGCCCGCAGGGTCACGGACTCGCTCGGGCTGAGGAACAGCAGCGCGCAGCGCTCCTCGGCGGAGCGGCACTGGAGCACGGTGCGGGTGTGGGGATACGGGGCCCGCGGCTCCTCGAGCAGATCGTCCGCCTCATCCCAGCAGATCACCAGAGCGAGATCCTGCACCGGGGCGAACGCCGCGGAGCGGTTCCCGAGCACCACCCTGGTGGCGCCCCGCAGGATGCGCCGGAAGGTGCGGTAGCGCTTCTCCGGTCCTTCGGTGCCGGCGAGGATCTCGTGCTCGATGCCGCGCTCGGTGAGCACCCGGGAGAGCCGTGCGACATCTCGCTGATCGGGGGCGATCACAAGCGCCCCCTTGGCCGGATCGAGGTCCCCGATCGCGTCGGCGGCGACGTCGGTCCAGCTGTCGACGGCATCGAGGGTGAGGCTCGCACGGGGCACCGGACCCTCGGGACTGCCTGACCGGGCGAGCAGCGCGGCCAGTCCCGGATAGCGATCACCGGGTCGGGGGCGGGACGGGTGCTCGAGCTCTGCGGGGTGCGCAGTGAGGGGCTCGGTGGGGACGGGCTCCGTCGCGACAGGCTCTGCCGCCGCGAGCGCTTCGCGCTCCTTGTCCTCGGCGGCGCGATCGGCCTTCTCGGCGCGGGCATGGCGCGGCGGCAGGGCCAGGCGCAGCACGTCGCCGACGGTTCCGGCGCTGCGCTCGGCGACCTCTTCGCAGACGCGCATCAGCGCGGGCGGGACCACCACGTCCTCGGAGACCAGGCGGTGCAGCGGGGCCAGTGCCCGATCGGTGGTCGGCGCGGGGTGGCGGCCGAGCACGATCCCCTCGGTGTCCTTGCCGGAGAACCGCACCCGCACTCGCATGCCCGGCCCGGCGGCGGCTGTCGCCGGGGTGACGGCGTACTCGAAGGGCCGGTCCAGGTGGGGAAGCACTCCGACCAGGCGCACGCTGGCCACCGGGAGGTCGTCGACCACATCGAAACCTGCGGCGGTGCGCAACCCGGAAGCCCGGGCCGCGACGGGGCGGCCCGGGTCGCTCGGCACCGCGGCCGGCGGGGAGGGATCGGGAACAGGAAAGGCGGGGGCCGCGAAGAGGAACTCCTGGCCGTCGGCCGGATCTCCCGCGCGCTCCCCCGCCGCTCCCTCGGCGGTGCTGCTCAGCGCTTGTGCACCGCCACCAGGTCGCAGACGAAGATGAGCGACTCGCCGGGAGCGATCACCGGCGGGGCGCCGTGGTCGCCGTATCCGAGAGCTGCGGGGATGTCGAGGCGGCGGCGGCCGCCGACCTTCATGCCCTGGACGCCCTGGTCCCAGCCGGAGATGACCTGACCCACGCCGAGCTGGAAGCGTAGCGGCTCGCCGCGGTCCCAGGAGGCGTCGAACTGCTCGCCGGTGGAGTGGGAGACGCCCACGTAGTGCACGTCGACGACGTCGCCGCGGCCGGCTTCCTCGCCGTCACCGACGATCTCGTCGACGCTGAGCAGCTCGGTGGGCGCGGGGCCCTCGGGGAACTCGACCTCGGGCTTGGTGCGATCGGTCATGCGGATTCCTCCTGTGGTGATGGATGGTCAGGAATGGTCAGAATGGTCGGGACGAGCGCGCAGGTCAAGCGTTGGTGTGGGCGGCGTCGAGGATGTCGACCACGAAGATCAGGGTCTGGCCGGCGACCGGTGACTGAGAGCCCTCCGGGTATGCCTGGTCCGGCGGGATCACCAGCATCACCTGCGAGCCGACCTTCAGGTCCAGGAGGTTCTCGTCCCAGCCCTGGATCACCTGACCCTGGCCCTGTGCGAAGGCGAAGGGAGCCCTGCGGTCCCAGGAGGAGTCGAACTGCTCACCGGTGTCCCAGGACCAGCCGGTGTAGTGCATGGTGAGGTAGTCGCCGGCGCGGGTGGTGTCCCCGGTGCCTTGGATGAGCAGCTCTCGCACTGTCTCCGCGGGAGCTTCGCCCTCCGGCGGTGCATCAATCGAAGGCGCACCGTTGCCGTCGAGTCTCACCGAAGGGTATGTGCCTGAGGGAGTTCCAGCAGTGCCCTCGGCGCGCAGCGGGGAGACGACGCGGTCGACGTCGGCGACCTGGAGCAGCGAGTACGCCTGGCCGTCCCTCCCCTGCTGCCAGCCGGCCATCACGAAGCGCGAGCCGACGGGGACGGTGGTGAGGAAGGAGAAGGCGACCTCGCCCGCCCCTTCGGGGGTGACCTGCATTCCCCCGGCGGGCGCGCCCTGCCACCAGGACGAGAGCGTCTCACCGGTGCTGGCGTCGACGAAGTGGCTGCGCCAGATGACCGTGTCCCCCTCGGCGATCATCGCGCCGTCCCCGGCGGTGACGATCTTCGCATCGGCGGCAGTGATCTCGAGCGGGGCATCGAACTCGACGGTGGGCTCGGCGCCCAGGTCGTCGCTGACGGTGACTCCGGCCAGGACGTCGCCGCCGCCGTCGGAGCCACCACCGTCGGACCCACCGGTGGAGCCCTCGTCGGTGCAGGCGGCGAGCCCGATGGCGGCGGTCGCGGCGAGGGCGGTGGTGAGCAGCGTGCGGCGGCGGATCAAGTCAGGACCTTTCGGATCGGCGGCCCCGCGGGCGGGGGCAGGCACCAGGGTACGGGCAGGCGGATGACAGCGAGCTGGGGTGTGGTCCAGCGCTCAGGCGAAGGGAGCCGGATCGGGGCCTCTGCCCGTGCCCAGCTCGCGGATCTGGGCGAGCAGATCGTCGACCGCGGGCAGCGTGGTGGCGAAGGGGTCCAGGACCTGCACCGGCATCGAGCCGGGGCGGGTGAGCCGCATCGTGGTCCAGTCCACCACGTGGTCCACGCCGTGCTGCTGGGCGGTGGTGACCACCTGCCCGCGCAGGTGTGCGCGGGTGGTGGTGGGGGCGGTGGTCCTGGCCGCTTCGATCCGCTCCTCGGGCAGCGTCGACGGGGCCAGGCCTCGGCGCTGCATGGTGTGGAAGATCCCGTGGGCCGGGTCGATGTCGTGATAGGCGAGGTCGAGCCGTTCGATCGCGGGGTCCCCGAGATCGATCCCGCGACGCTCCGTGACCTGCTGGAACAGTCGCTCCTTGATCGCCCAGTCCAGGTGCGTGGCGGCCCAGCTCCGGTCTCCCGTGCGGACCGCGTCGATCCCCTTCTGCCAGGTCTCGAGCACCTGCTGCTCGCTCTCGTCGGCGAACTGCGTGACGTGGTCGAGCCAGCGCTGCTGCACCTCGATCGCGGTCGTGGTCCCGCCGTGCGCGAGCGGGATCGGCGCCGCGCCGCTGAGGTCCCGGGCGACAGCGCGGATCGCGGTGATGTCGTCGTGGAGGCTGAGCTCGGGCAGGGCGCGCCCGGATTCGATCGCCCGCAGCACCAGATCGGTGGTGGCGAAGCGGAGGTGGGTGGAGACCTCGCTCATCGTGGAGTCGCCGACGATGACATGCAGGCGCCGGAACCGCGTGGGATCGCCGTGGGGCTCATCGCGGGTGTTGATGATGGGGCGGGTGCGGGTGGTGGCCGAGGAGACGGCCTCCCACATGTGATCGCTGCGGCGCGAGAAGACGAACTGCGCTGGCTCCGGTGCCGTGTCGGCGGCGGCAGGCGCGGCGCCCCCGGGCTGCGGGCGCACCACTCCCCCGGCCCCGGTGATGATCTGGCGGGTGACCAGGAACGGGAGCAGGTAGCGGGGCAGGCGGGTGAACTCGCCGCGGCGGTCCACCAGGAAGTTCTCGTGCGAGCCGAAGGCGTTGCCGGCGGAATCGACGTTGTTCTTCAGCAGGTGGATGCGGGCGTCCTGGCCGTCAGCGGCGAGGCGCTCATTGGCCTGGGCGGTGAGGTCCGCGAAGATCCGCTCACCGGCGCGGTCCTGGGCGACCAGCTCCCACCAGTCGTCGCATTCGGCGGTGGCGTACTCCGGGTGCGAGCCGACGTCCAGGTACAGGCGTGCGGCGTTGCTGAGGAACACGTTCGAGGAGCGGCCCATGGCCACCACCGGGCGGAACAGCTCACGCGCGGCGGCCTCGGGCTCGAGCGCCCGAGAGCCGTCGGCTCGCACGCACACCAGCCCGAATTCGGTCTCCAGACCTCCGACTCGACGCTTCATCGGGTCACTGGCCGCCCTTCTGGACGAAGGCGCGCACGAAGGTCTCGGCGTTGGACTCGAGCACCGAGTCGATCTCGTCGAGCAGATCATCGGCCGCCTGCGTCGAGGCGAAGGTCTGGCCGCCGGTCACGATCTCGGAGCCGTCGCCGGGCTCCTCGGGGCCGTTGCCGGGCGCATTCAGGGACTGCTGGGACATGGGTGCTCCTTCTCAGTCGGTGACGGCTCGGCGCAGGGCGTCGAGGATCGTCGCGGTGTCATCGGTGGGGTTCACGCCGTGCAGCGCGCACCAGGCGGCGGAGCCCAGGCGCGGATCGGCCAGGCGCAGCCGGTGGCCGCCCTCGGGATCGGCCAGGGTGATCGCATCCCAGCCGGCGGAGGGTACGTTCCCGCGGTGCGCGGTGATCAGCCCGCCACGCAGGTGGGCGCGGGTGCTGGTGGGGGCGATGCGCATCGCGGCGTCGACCTCGTCCTGGCTCACCAGCGCGGGCACTGCGCCGGCGGCACGGAGCTTGCCGAACAACCCCCGGCCCGGGCGCAGATCGGAGTACTGCAGGTCGATCATGACCAGCCGTGCATCGTCCCACTCCAGGCCGTGCCGTGCGCGGTAGCGCTCCAGCAGCTGGAGCTTGGCGACCCACTCCACCCGTTCGGCGGCGAGCATCGGACCCTGCTCGAGCAGCGTGAGGATCTCGCTCCAGGAGCGCAGCAGCGTGGTCGTCTCCTCGTCCGAGGGGTCGGCGACCGCGGCCAGGGCGTCGAGGTGGGCGCGCTGGATCTGCAGCGCGGTGAGCTCACGGCCGTCAGCCAGCGGCACCGTGGTGCGCAGCGACGGGTCATGGCTGATGGCGCGCACCGCTGCCACCGGATCCGCGAGGCGGAGGTCCGGCAGGATCGCGGTCCCGGTGCGATGCTCGGCCTCGAGCGCGGCGAGCACCAGAGAGGTGGAGCCGAGCTTGAGGAAGGTGGACTCCTCGAGCAGGTTTGCGTCCCCGATGATCACGTGCAGGCGCCGGAAGCGGGTGGGGTCGGAGTGCGGTTCGTCGCGGGTGTTGACGATGGGCCGGTTCAGGGTGGTCTCGAGACCCACCTCGGCCTCCATGAAGTCGGCCCGGGAGGAGAGCTGGTAGCCGGGTTCCTGGCCGCGGGTGCCCCGCCCCACGCGTCCGGCGCCGACGATCACCTGGCGGGTCGCCAGGAAGGGGAGCATCGCGGCGACCACGCGCTCGAAGGGGACGGCACGGTCCACCAGGTAGTTCTCGTGGGTGCCATAGGAGGCGCCCTTGCCGTCGGTGTTGTTCTTGTAGAGCGCGACCTCGGGGATGCCGTCGGCCGCGGCCAGGAGCGCCATGGCGCGGCGGGCGATCTCCTCGCCGGCCCGATCGGCGACCACGGCTTCGCGGGCGCGCAGCACCTCGGGGGCGGCGTACTCGGGATGGGCGTGGTCCACGTACCAGCGGGCGCCGTTGCTGAGCACCGCGTTCCCGATCGAGCGCTGGGTCGCCCAGGTCAGCACCTCGGCGTCATCCCCCTCGGGGGCGATCTCGGGGCCGCTGAGCGGGATGTCCATCTCGACGCTCGGCACGTGGGCGTCGCGCACCTCGTCGGTGAGCTGGGAGGGGTGGGCGGCGGCGCGCTGCAGCTCGAAGCCGCGGGCATCCCGCAGCGGGGTCTCGTCCCCGTAGTCCCAGCGCACCCGGCGCCCGCGCTCGCCCTCTTGCGGGTCGAGCAGGGCGTAGGCGCCGACCACGAGGTGGGAGAGCAGGATCGAGCTGCCGGCGCCGGCGCGGGTGCGGTCCTCGAGATCGGCGTGGGTCACCCCGAACTCGGTCTCGATGCCCATCACCCGCTCGGTGGTCAGGCCGGTCTCGGGCTGCTGCCCGGTAGTCTCGTTCATGAGGGCACCTCCTCTGCGATCGCCTCTGCGGCGGGAACGCCGCGGGTGCGTCCCTGGAGCGGGACGATGGCATCGACTCGGCGCCGGCCGCTGCCGGGAAGGCCCGAGACCCGGGCCCAGTCCTCGGGGTGCGCGGCGGAGGGCATGTCCTCGTTCTCGACGAACTCTGCGGTGATCGCGTCCTGCAGGTGCTGCGCGCCGACGCCGATCTGCCCGGTGGCGAGCTGGTCCTTGACGGCGAGCTTCTTCGCGCGGTCCACGATGTTGCGCAGCGTCGCACCGGAGACGAAGTCACGGAAGTGGAGCGTGTCCTGGCCGCCGTCGGAGTACTCGACCCGGACGAAGGCCGAGGCCGGGCTCTCGTCGTAGATCTCGTGCATCGCGAGGTCCAGCAGCTGCTCACGGTCCTCGCGCAGCGGCACCGACTCGTCGAGATAGAGGCCGAGGATCTCCCGGCCGGCGCGCGCACCGGGACGGCGCACCCGGATCTTCACGTCCAGGCGGCCGGGTCGCAGGATCGCGGGGTCGATCATGTCCTCACGGTTCGAGGCACCGATGACGATCACGTTGTCGAGCCCTTCGACGCCGTCGATCTCGGCCAGCAGCTGCGGCACGATCGTGGTCTCCACGTCGCTGGAGAGCCCGGTCCCGCGGGTGCGGAACAGCGCCTCCATCTCGTCGAAGAAGATCACGACCGGGTGGTCCGCGGCCGCCTTCTCGCGAGCCCGCTCGAAGACCAGGCGGATGGAGCGCTCCGTCTCGCCGACGTACTTGTTCAGCAGCTCCGGGCCCTTGACGTTGAGGAAGGCGGAGTTCTCGAGCGCCTCGGCCACGCTCACCCCGCGCACCTCGGCGCTGCGCAGCACCAGTTCGTGAGCCACCGCTTTGGCGATCATCGTCTTGCCGCAGCCGGGAGGTCCGTAGAGCAGCACGCCCTGCGGGGGCCGCAGCCCGTAGGTGCGGTAGAGGTCCTGCTGGAGGAAGGGCAGCTCGACGGCGTCACGGATCGCCTCGATCTGCTCGCCCAGCCCGCCGATCTGCTCGAAGGACACCTCCGGCACCTGCTCGAGCACGAGGTCCGTGATCTCCGCTCGGTCGATGCGCTCGAGCACCAGCTGGCTCTTGAGGTCCACCAGCACGTGATCGCCGGGGTGCAGCTGCTCGTCGGTGAGGGTGCCGGCACGACGCAGCACCCGGGTGTCGTCGGGCGCGACGGCGACGAGGATGCGGGAATCGGCGAGGGATTCCACGACGGGCACCACGTTGCCGGCATCGCTCGCGGGGACCGCGTCGACGGCGGCCAGGGCTTCGTTCAGCCGCAGCTCGGTGCCCGGCAGCAGCGCGTCCAGGTCGAGGCTCGCAGCGGTCGCGACTCGCAGCCGACGGCCGTTGTGCAGCACGTCGATGGTGCTGCCCTCGCAGCGGCGCAGGAAGGTGGCGTAGGAGTTCGGCGGATCGCCCACCCGCTCCAGATCGCTTTTGAGCTGGACGATCTGTTCACGGGCGGCGCGGAGCCCGCCGACCAGTCGCTCGTTGTGGGTCGCGAGCTTCTCGAGCTCTGCGGTCATCTCGGCGTACGTCTTCATCGTCATCACACATCCCCTTCCCGGGCGCGATCAGCGATCGCGGCCCTGTCGGATATCGCGCAGGGCCCGCTTGAGCTTGCGCGGAGCCACGCCGCGCTCCCCGATGTCCTGCGGTCCCCATTCGCCGCCCGAGCCGCCGAAGCCCTCGTTGTCGGGGTGGTTCAGCTCCTCCTCGAGCCGGGATCCGGGCGCCGGGCGGGTGACGCGGGTGAGCGCCGGCTGGCCGTGCGCGGTGCGGCGGGCGGTGAGCAGGAACCCGGTGTGGGCGTTCATCCGGTGCTCGGGCCGCACGGCGAGGCCCTCGAGGTGCCAGGGCCGCACGAAGGACTCCCAGGCGTAGGGCTCGGTGAACTCGCCGTGGTCGCGCAGTGCTTCAGCAGTGCGGGAGAGCTGGGTGACCGTGGCGACGTAGCAGAGGAAGACGCCGCCGGAGACGAGCACCTCCGCGGCGGAGTCCACGCACTCCCAGGGGGCGAGCATGTCCAGCACCACGCGGTCCACGGCGGGCTCGTCGGGGGCGAGGGTCGGGGCGACATCCTGGAAGTCCCCGATCGACAGCTCCCAGGCGGGGTGCGGGCCGCCGAAGAACGTCTCGACGTTCTCGCGGGCCACCTCGGCGAAGTCCTCGCGGCGCTCGATGGAGTGCACGGAGCCCTCGGGTCCCACCGCGCGCAGCAGCGCGGTGGTCAGACCGCCGGAGCCCACACCGGCCTCGAGCACGCGTGCGCCGGGGAAGATGTCCCCCCACATCAGGATCTGGGCGGAGTCCTTGGGATAGATGATCGCGGCGCCGCGCGGCATCGCGAGCATGTAGTCCGCGTACAGCGGACGCAGCGCCTGGTACCGGATGCCGTGAGTGTTCTCCACGACCGTCCCATCCTCCGCGCCGATCAGCTGATCGTGGTGGAGCACGCCGCGATGGGAGTGGAACTCTCCGCCGGGCTTCAGGGTGATGGTGTGCAGGCGGTTCTTGGAGTCCGCGAGCTGCACCTTGTCGCCCAGGGCGAAGGGTCCGGTGCGGTCCAGACCGCGCTTGGGGGCCCGGGGGGCGGGCTCCTGCGCCCCGGGGTGGGCGGCGGGCTGCGGCTGATCAGTCATGGGTTCCAGCATATGGCTCGGGTGGGGGCCCTGGCCGTGATGTTCACCGCCGGCGCAGGAGTGCGTTGACCTCTGCGCTCATGAGCACCCCGTGGACGGTGCGGTCCTCGTCGAGGACCAAGTACGCGGGGGCGGGTTGGGACAGCATCGCCTCGATCAGCGCATCTCCCTGCAGGGAGAGAGGGAGCGTGCCGAGGGGCCCGACGGAGGAGGCCACGGCGCGGGCCGGGGTGGAGCCCCGGTGCTCGGCTGGCACCGACGCGGCGGCATCGGGGTCGATCCGGTATCCCCGACCGACACCGCCGGGGAGCGTGCTGTCACGCTCGAGGAGCAGCACCTGGTCGAGCTCCTCGGGAGTGCCGAGCGCGGCGAGCGCGGCGTGTGGGGCGACGATGCGCAGCGGGACGGCGAGGGTCCCGGCATCGAGGGTGCGGATGCGGTGCTGCAGGGCCGCGCCGTCCAGGGCGCGGGTGGCGCCCTGCCACAGCATCCCCGCGATCAGCATCGCCCACACCAGGGTGAGCAGGGAGAGGCTCCCGGCCCCGCCGGTGCGCATGATCTGGACCAGCGGGTAGGCCACCACCGCCACGGCGATGCCGCGGCCCAGCCAGGCGGTGATCCTGGTGGCGAGCACCGGGTTCTTCAGCACCGCGCCCAGCAGCGATTCGAGCGCCCTCCCGCCGTCCATCGGCAGTCCGGGCAGCAGGTTGAACAGGGCCAGCACCAGGTTCAACCAGGCGCTGACGGAGAAGAACACCGCGAGCGTGGTGCCCTCGCCCGCCACCTGCGCGGCGACCGACATGAGCGCGGCCAGCACCGCGTTCGCGGCCGGGCCGGAGAGGGAGACGAGCACTGAGCCGAATGCGGACATCTGCCGGGCGCGATATTGCGTGTGCCCGCCCCAGAGGGTCAGTGCGATGTGGTCGACGGTGGCCCCGAAAGCGCGGGCGATCACGGCGTGCGCCGCCTCGTGCGCGAGGACCGAGACGATCATGAACAGTCCGATCCCGATGGCCAGCAGCACCACCGCGCCCGGCTCCGCACCGCCCCGGCTCAGCGCCGGGTACATCAGCACCGCGAGCAGCAGCACGGTGACGAGCGTTCCGGGGCTCACCTTGATCGGAGGCAGCGCGCCGAGGCGCAGCGTGGGGCTTCTCATGATCCATCTCCTCCGCCACCGGGGCGGCGGCTCCCTCTGGGCAGGCTGAGGATAACCGTTCCCCCTGCGCCCCAGCTCGGAGTCCCCCGGTGCCTATGATGGAGGGATGAGTCGAATCGCCATCACGGCTTTCAGCGGATGGAACGATGCCGGCGATGCCGCCACCGGGGTGATCGAGCATCTGCTCG
Organism: Brachybacterium sp. AOP29-B2-41; assembly: GCF_052378395.1. Lineage (NCBI taxonomy): Bacteria > Bacillati > Actinomycetota > Actinomycetes > Micrococcales > Dermabacteraceae > Brachybacterium > Brachybacterium sp. AOP29-B2-41. The sequence continues at coordinate 157,515 of NZ_JBQSXR010000003.1, read as the reverse complement.
AGGTCTGGCCCTCTCGGCCCGTCGGTGCGGTGGATGCCGAGGAGTTCATCGACTTCCAGGTCAACCGTCCCGAGATCCGCACGGACGAGGACGGGCTGAGGGTCATCGACTGGCCGGACACCCAGCTGCGGCTGGTGACGCCTCCGAGCGGTCCCGAGCTGGTCACCGTCATGGGCCCCGAACCGTCCCTGCACTGGAAGCGGTTCTGCGACGAGGTGCTCGAGCAGCTCCAGATCCTGGACGTCAGCGAAGTGGTGTCGCTGGGCGCTCTGCTCGCGGATTCACCGCACAGCCGCCCGCTGCCGGTCAGCGCCGAGGTCGAGGTGCTTCCCGCCCAGGCCGTCGACTCGGCCGAGCGCTACTCGGGACCGGTCGGGGTGCCCACGATCCTGGCCCGCCGCACCGCCGCCGCCGGGCTGCGGACCACCAGCGCATGGGTGCAGGTCCCTCACTACGTCTCCCAGAACTCGTCCCCGAAGGCCGTGCTGGGGCTGATGCGGGAGGTGCAGAAGGTGGTCAGCGCCACGATCCCGCTCGATGAGCTGGTCGAGGACGCGGAAGCCTGGGAGCGCGGTGTGGACGAGCTCGCCCGCACCGATGAGGACGTCGCGGACTACGTGCGCCGACTGGAGCGTGCCCAGGACGCCGCCAGCCTGCCGGAGGCCAGCGGCGAGGCGATCGCCGAGGAGTTCGAGCAGTTCCTGCGCCGCCGGCGCGAGCAGGGCTGAGCTCAGCTCCGCTCACCCAAGGCCAGCCAGCCAGTCAGCCCGGCTCAGCCCGGCTCAGCTCAGCTCGGCTCTCAACTCAGCTCAGCTCAGGAGCGCGATCCCGAAGAGGGCATCGACCGCGGCCGCGACGTCTCCGGGGCCCTCGGTCAGGTCGTCGGAGCGCGCTGAGGTCCCACCGTCGGCCCAGCTGTCCAGGGCCTCGAGGGCGGAGGCGGTGTCGAGGTCGTCGCGCAGCGCGGCGCGCAGGGCCTGGACAGTCGCCGGATAATGCCCGCCGCGCTGGGCTGCAGTGCGATAGCGCCCAAGGCGCGTATCGGCCAGCTCGAGCTCCTGCGCGGACCACTCCCAGTCCGAACGGTAGTGGTGGGCCATCAGCACCAACCGGATGGCCATGGGGTCCACGCCATCTCGCACCAGGCGGTGCACGAAGACGAGGTTCCCTAGCGACTTGCTCATCTTCTCGCCGTCATAGGCGACCATCCCGCTGTGCGCGTAGGTCGTCGCGAACGGTCGGCCGAGGGCCACCGAGTGGGCGGCGCTGAGGTCATGGTGGGGGAAGATCAGATCGCTCCCGCCCGCCTGGATGTCGAAGGGGAGATCCAACGCCTCCTGCGCGATACAGACGCATTCGACGTGCCACCCGGGACGGCCACGGCCGAGCACCCCGGCATCCCAGGCAGGCTCGCCCGGTCGCTCGGCACGCCAGAGCAGCGGATCGAAGGGACCGCGCTTGCCCTCCCGCTCGGGGTCTCCCCCGCGTTCGGCGAACACCTCGAGCATCTGCGACTCGGACCAGCCCGAGACGTCGCCCAGGGCGCCGTCCACGGCGAGATCCAGATACCAGTCCGGCCCCTCGGCATCGTTCGCCGCGACCGGATAGGCCCGGCCCCGTGCGTGCAGAGCGAGGACCACGGCGATGATCTCGTCCATCGCCTCGCTCACCGAGCGATAGGTCTCCGGGGCGATGATCCGCAGCGCGGCCATGTCCTCGGAGAACAGCTCGACCTGGGACGCGGCGAGCTCCTGCCAGTCCACCCCGTCGCGGTCCGCGCGTTCGAGCAGCGGGTCGTCGACGTCGGTGATGTTCTGCGCCGTCTCGACCTCGAGCCCCGAATCGTGCAGGGCCCGGCGCATCAGATCCGCGGCGTGGTAGGTCGACGCGTGACCGAGGTGGGTGGAGTCATAGGGGGTGATCCCGCAGACGTACAGCCGTGCCCGTCCCGAGACCAGCGGAGTGATCGGTGCGACCCTGCCGGTGCGCGAGTCGTACAGGCGCAGCGGCCTGCCGGAAGCGGGAAGCGGGCTGAGAGAGGGGGAAGTCCAGGATTGCACTACGTGATCATACGATCCGTCGGCCTCCCGCGGTTCAGGCCCCGCCCAGGGGGTCGACCAGCCCCGTGCCGAGCAGCGCCAGCAGCACCAGACCGGCGACGATCCGGTAGATGACGAAGATCAGATACGAACGATTCTCGACCAGGCGCATGAACCAGACGATCACCGCGTAGCCCACGGCGAAGGCCACGACGGTGGCGACCACCATCGCCAGCAGTGACGGCTCACCGGCGGCTGCGGCGGCGGCGCGACCGTCGGCCGTCAGCAGCACCGGGACCTCTTTGGCCGCCTTGTACAGCCCCGAGGCGAACACGGCCGGGATCGCGAGCAGGAAGGCGTAGCGGGCGGCGGCCTGGCGGGTGTAGCCCATCAGCAGCCCGGCGGTGATGGTGCCACCGGAACGGGAGACGCCGGGGATCAGCGCGAGAGCCTGTGCCAGGCCGAAGATGATGCCGTCGCGCACGGTGAGCTCCTTGAGCTCCTTCCGCTGCGGGGCGATGCGGTCCGCGAGCCCCAGCAGCAGACCGAAGACGATCAGCATCGTCGCAGTGATGTAGAGGTTCCGCAGGCTGTGGTCGATCTGGTTCTCGAAGAGCAGGCCCAGCACCCCGATCGGGATCGAGCCGAGGATCACCAGCCAGCCCATGCGCACGTCGGGATCGGAGTGCGGGATCTTCCCCGCCAGTGCCTTGAACCACTTTCCGATGATGCGAGTGATGTCTTTCCAGAAGTAGATCAGCACCGCAGCCTCGGTGCCCAGCTGGATGATCGCCGTGAACGCGGCGCCCGGATCCTGACCGGGGTCCATCAGCTCCCCGACCACGCGCACGTGGGCGCTCGAGGAGACGGGGAGGAACTCGGTCAATGCCTGGACCAGGCCCAGGATCACCGCCTCGATGAACGACATGGACACTCCTCGATGGGTTCTGCGGGCCTGCGGTGCCGGCGAGCATCGGTGCCGGACCCGGACAGAGTACGCGGCGCCGAGCGGTGAGCCCGGCGCCGCGCAGCGGAGCAGTGGTGAAGACTACGTAGAGGTCCTGGGACGTGTGACCGGAGGCGCTCAGCGCTCAGCGCGGCGCGTCGTCCTCGTCATCTTCGTCCTCGTAGTCGTCATCGTCGTCGTCGTCCTCGTCATCGTCGTCCTCGTCATCGTCCTCGAAGTCGTCGAGATCGTCGAAGTCGTCATCGTCGTCCTCATCGTCGTCGTCCTCGTCGAACACGATCAGGGGGGTGGCGACGTCATAGGCGTCGAAGAGTGCATCGTCGTAGGTGTCGAAGGCGTTGGCGAGCCGCTCGGTGGCGGACTCCAGCGCGGGATCGTCTTCCCCCCGCGAGCCGGCGGCGGCTTCGTAGTGGCGTTCGAGGGCAGCGATCAGCGCAGCAAGAGCGGAGCGAGGATCCGTGTTCATGGTTGGACCGTACATCCTCGAGCGGCAGAATGAACAGTGGAAGCGTGCACGCATTGGTCACGAATCCGCCGCAGTCCCAGCAGCGCAATCGACCACTGCTGTCGCAGGTCATCGACCACAGGAGGAAGACCGTTGATCCGACCCCGCACCCCTCTCGTCGCCGGCGTTCAGCACGTGAGCGATCCGCGCGGATGGCGCGACCTGCCCGTCGAGCGCGGACGGCGCGCAGCGGACTACGAGTTCCAGATCATCACGGTGCCGCGGGGCACCTCCTTCGGCCAGGTGCGCGCTGAGCTGACCGAGCAGGCGGAGTACGGCCGGTGGGAGCACGCCCGCACCCGCCTCTACCTCGGGGGCGGGAAGAAGGTCTGGATGCGCCGACGGATCATCCGGGTGGAGTCGACGCTCTAGCCCGGGTCTGTCCACAGCCGGCAGGAGCAGGCGGCAGAGCTCCTCAGCATCTGGTGCAATGGCCTGGTGTCCATGAGCTTCCTGCTGCTGTGCGCCGTGCTGCTGGTGATCTACCTGCCGCCCGCACTCGCGCTGGCCTGGGTCGACGGGCGAGAGCGCCGACTGCCTAACCGCTGGGTCGGGCTGCTGACCGGCGCGGTGACCCTTGCGCTGGCGGTCCTCGCCCTCTTGGTGCCGACGATGCGCCCGGACCTGGCCACGGCCGCGGTGCTCGCTCTGGTGCTGGGGCTCGGAGCGATCCTGGTGGCGCTGCTGGCTCCCCCGCTGCTGGGCATGGGCGATGCCAAGACGCTGCCGGTGGTAGTGCTGATGTCAGCGGCCCTCGGCGGCGAAGTCCTGATCGGGGCGCTCCTCGGGATCGCTCTGGTGGGAGGCGTGATCGGAATGGTGGTGCTCGGCGTGACCCGCCGCGCCGGGGTGCGGTTCGCGCTGGGACCGGTGCTGCTGGCCGGGCCGTTCCTGGGCCTGCTGGGGGCTCCGCTGGTGCGCGCCGCCCTCGGCACCGGCTGACCACCTCGGACCGGCTGACCCCGCGGACCGGCTGCTCCCTCGGACCGATTGATCGCTCGGACCGGCTGACCCCTTGAACTGAGCGGCCGGTGAGCCGGTCAGGCACCTCCATATCTCAGACGGAGGGCGCGGCCCGCCGCTGGCGCCGGACCTCGTAGAGCGCGATGGATCCGGCGACCGACGCGTTCAAGGAGGAGGCGCTGCCGGTCATCGGGATCTCCGCGACCACATCGCAGGCCTCCCGCCAGCCGGCGCTCATCCCGATGGTCTCGTTCCCGACGACCAGGAGCGTGGGGCCGGAGAGGTCCGTGTCCGCCAGCTGGTGGCCGCCGGCCTCGTCGAGCCCGATCACGGTCCACGGCTCCCCCAGGGCCCGACGCTCATCGATCCACGCCATCACCTCGCGATGGGAGGGCAGGCGCAGCACCGGCATCGCGAACAGGCTTCCAGTGCTGGCACGTATCGCGGCCGGGTCCCACGCATCGGCGGAGTGCCCGGTGATCAGCAGGCCGGTCCCGCCGAGGGCGTCGACGGAGCGGGCCAGTGAGCCGATGTTGCCGGGGCCGGCGGGGCGGTCGAAGACGACCAGCACGTCCGAGCGCCCAGGGTGCAGCCGTTCCAGGTCATCTGCGGGCAGCGCCGCGATCGCCAGCAGCTCCGGGGTGCCGTCCTCGCGCTCCCCCAGCTCTGCCATCAGCTCCGGGGCGAGCACCACCACCGGCGCCGGGCTGCTCTGCAGCAGCTCCTGCGCCCACTGGGAGGGTTGCTCCCTGCCGTCGGTCAGCAGCGTCCGGATCTCGATGCCATGGGCGATGGCCTGCGAGATCGGACGCACGCCCTGGATGATCATCTCGCCGGCGCGATAACGTTTGGTGCGGTTGCCCAGCAGCGCCTGCCATTGCTGGAACAGTGCGTTGCGCCGGTCCAGTCGGGAGGGCAGGCGCGGTGCTCCCCTGCGGGCTCCGGGCGCGGAGGCGGAGGCAGAGGCGGAGTGCCGGTTCATGCTCCGGCTCCGTCGTAGCCGAGCTGTCGCCAGGCCTCGTAGACCGCGATCGAGACCGCATTGGCCAGGTTCAGCGAGCGCCGGGCAGGGAGCATCGGGATCCGGACGCGGGAGGTGATGCGCGGATGATCCATGACGTCCTGGGGCAGGCCGGTCGGCTCGGTCCCGAAGAGGAGCACATCCTCCCGGGTGTACTCGATGCTCTCGAAGCTCACGTCCGTGCCCGAGGTGAAGGCGAACACCCGCGCGCCGGGGACCGCGGCGAAGGCCTGCTCGATGCCGGGATGGATGCTGACATCGGCGAGGTCGTGATAGTCGAGACCTGCGCGGCGCAGCTTCGCGTCCTCGAGATCGAAGCCGAGCGGCTCGATCAGGTGCAGGTGCGCGCCAGTGACGGCGGACAGCCGGATCGCATTGCCGGTGTTCCCGGCGATCGCGGGTTCGTGGAGGAAGACGTGGACCATGCCGCAGATTCTTCCACGCCACCGTTGACGGCGATGGATCCGGGAATGCGAAGAGCCCCTCTCCACAGTGTGGAGCGGGGCTCTATTCGCGTGTCCGGAGGGGGACTTGAACCCCCACGCCCGATAAAGGGCACTAGCACCTCAAGCTAGCGCGTCTACCAATTCCGCCACCCGGACGGGTGATCGCCGTAGCGACTAGAGCAGATTAGCACGCACCTGCGGATGGTTCGCACCCGAAAGCGGCACTGCCAGGGCGAACGTGAAGACAATCACGCCGGGGCTCCGACGCGGCCTTCCGCCATCATGGAGTGGAGCAGCACCAGGACCGCCTCGACGCGGGCTGCCAGCAGCCCATCGGGGTTCGGTAGCCGTGCGGCGAGGTCTTGGAGGGCGGCCGCACAGAGCACGGTCATCGTTGCGTCGGGCGTCTCCATGAGGTGCGCAGACCACTCCCCCATGGAGCTCAGCAGTGCGGAGAGCTCATCGGTCGCGGTGCGCCGACTCTCGGTGAGCAGCTCCACCCGGGCTCGGGCCGCGAGCGCCGTGCAGCGCCGCAGCACCGCGACCGACTCGTCGGCATCGATGGGGACCCTGTCGGGTTCCGCCGCAGCCCCTCGCCGATCTCCCCTCGAGGAAGGCTGGCCGAGGCCGACCTGGGCCACCGCATCGATCTGTTCGCCCGCTTCGCGCTCCAGCTCCATGAGTCACTTCCCTCGTGCTCTCCCCGGGCCCGTCGGGCCTGTCCGTCGTCCATGACTTTACCCATGCTTTACCTGTGGAGACAAGGGTCTTTACCAGCTGGAAGACGAGGCCTGATGAGAGCTGGAGCCTGCCGGGTGACCAGGCCTGCTGGGGCGGAGCCGAGATGCTCGCTCAGACCTCGGTGACGGACCTGCGCCGGGCCAGTTCCGTGCGCGCTGCAGCGAGCATCTCCCGCACCGGCGCGGCCGGGATCGCGAGCATGGAACGGAGCTGCATATCGGCCTGGTGCGCCAGCATCTCGAGTCCGTCCGCCACCTCGCCCCCGCAGCTCTGGATCACCTCGGCGATCGGCGCGGGCCATGGGTCGTAGAGCACGTCGAGGACCACCCCGGGCACGGCGAGATCGGACTGAGCCCGCCATTGCTCGGCGACCGCACGGGCCCCCTCGATGGCCAAGGCGCTGACCACCACATCTGCGGCGAGCACCTCGTGATGCCGCTCCCAGGGGATCTGCTCCACGGCCACCCCACGGATGGCGGCATACTCCTCGAGCGATGCGAGCTTGTGCGCGCTGCGGGCCGAGAGCAGCACCCTCTGCACACCGAGCTCCGCCAGGGCGGCGAGGGCGCTCAGGGCGGTGGCACCCGAGCCGAGCACGGCACCGGTCTCCGGAGCGGCGGCACCGTGGTCCTGCAGTGCGGCGACGATGCCGTGGACGTCGTGGTTCTCGGCGCGCCATCCCTGGCCGGTGCGGATCAGGGTGTTGGAGATGCCGAGCTGGCGGGACGTCTCGTCGGCCTCGGAACCCAGCGAGAAAGCCTCGGGCTTGCCCGGCATGGTCACGCTGAGGCCCTGCAGCCCCCGCCCGGGACCCTGGCGGAGGAACTGCGCGAGCTCCCCGGCGCGCACCTGATGACGTTCGTAGACGGCGTCCGTGATGCCGAGCGCCTCATAGGCGGTGCGGTGGAGGATGGGCGAGAGGGAGTGCTCGACCGGCGAGCCGACCACCGCGAACCGACGCGGGCTCATCCCTTCGCGTCCGCCCATTCCTGCCACTCCTTGACGTTCTCCTCGTGCTCGGCCCAGGTGGCCGCGAACTTCGTCTCCCCGGTGTCGGTGTTCACGCTGACGAAGTACAGCCAGTCACCTTCAGGCGGCGCGTCGACGGCATCCAGCGCATTGGCCCCGGGCGCGGCGATCGGTCCAGGCGGCAGCCCCTGGTACTTGTACGTGTTGTAGGGGCTGTCCGTGGCGCGCTCCGCATCGGAGGTCCCCACGCTCGCGGACTTCCCGGTCACGTAGTGGACGGTGGAGTCGAACTGGAGCTTCATCGGCTTCCCCTTGGCCTCGCCGGCCCCCTCCAGACGGTTCTCGATGGTCCGCACGACCTTGCCGTAGTCCTCGGGTTTGCGCACCTCCATCTCCGCGAGGGAGGCGATGGTCAGCGACTCGTGCCACTGCTCCTGCGGGATGTCACGAGCGGTCAGCTCCTTCTCCATCCGATCCCACATCATCTGGATGACATCCTCGGCGGTGGCATCCTCGTAGATGTCATAGCGGCCGGGCCAGAGGTAGCCCTCGAGCGATCCGGCAGCGTTCTCGGGGATCCCGTAGCTGGTGTAGTCCTCGGCCGCAGCGGTGAAATCCTCGACCGGGATATCCGTCTCCGCAGCCAGCTGCTCCCAGATCTGGGTCAGCCGCTTCCCCTCGGGGATGATCACCCTCTGGCCGGCGAGGTTCGACGGATCCAGCAGTGCCTCCAGCGCATCCGCGGAGGTCATCTCCAGCTTCAGGCGGTAGATGCCGGGCTCGATGCGAGCGGCCTCGGGAGTGTTGGAGAAGAGGTTGACGAATGGGCCGGCGCTCTTGATCACTCCCATCTCCACGAGCGTGCCGGCGATGTCGGTACCGGTGTCGCCTTCGGCCACCTCGACCACCGCCTCGCCGCTGCCGGGCCCCGGATAGTCTGCGGCCTCCTGCTCGAGGCTGACGTTGGACGTGATCCAGCGGTACCCCTGGATCCCGCCGACGATGAGCCCGCCCACCACCAGCAGCACCAGCAGCACCGGCAGCACCCCCCGCAGGAATCCGTGGCGTCGACGCGACCGCTTGGGCCCTCTGCGACGTCCGCGTGCGCCATCCCGACCCGCCGCTGCGGGCTCGCCGCCCTGAGAATCCGCCAGGTCGACGAAGGAGAGCTCCTCGTCGTTCACAGGGTGTCCTCCTCGGTCGATGGCGGGATGGCGGTGGCGGGCACCCGCTCACCAGCGCGCGCCGCGGTGGACCGTTCGATGTCCAGCGCCTGCTGGAGGATCATCACTGCGGCCACCTGGTCGACGACCTGGCGGTGCTTGCGGCCCTTCCTGCCGGAGCTGTGGAGCGCCTTGTGCGCGGAGACGGTCGTCAGCCGTTCGTCGATGAGCCTGACCTCGAGCTCCGGAGAGCCTGCGGCGAGCTCCACGGCGAAGGTTCGCGCCTTCTGTGCCGCGACGCCTTCAGTGCCGTTCAACGACCGTGGGAGCCCCACCATGATGACATGCGCGTCGAGCTCCGCAGCCTCTGCCAGCACTCGCCCCACCGCCGTGTCACGGGCGAGGGTCTCGACCGGAGTGGCGATCATCCCGTCGAGGTCGCTGCGTGCCAGACCGACCCGCACATCACCGACGTCGACCCCGAGCCTGACCCCGCGGGGCAGCGACGGGGGCTGCTGTCGGGACTCCTCGCCGTTGCCCGGGCTCATGCGTCCTGAGCCGCCTCGATCGCCGCGTGCACAGCGGCCAGTGCCGCAGGCACCTGGGCGGGCTCGCCGCCGCCGCCCTGCGCCATGTCCGGCTTGCCACCGCCACGGCCACCCATCGCCTCGGCCGCGATGCGCAGCAGGGAGCCCGCGGCGAGGCCACGCTCGCGCGCGGCGGCGTTGGTGGCGATCACCAGGGCCGCCCGACCGCTCTCGTGGCCGGCGACCGCGACCGTCACCGGCGAGTCCTCGCCGAGCCGGGAGCGGAGGTCGAGGGCGAGGGTGCGCAGATCTCCTGCGGCGACACCTTCACCGGCATCGTGCGTCAGCACCCGGATGCCGGCGACCTCGGTGGTGGAGTCCACGAGTCGCCCGGCCTCAGCCTGCAGCTGCTGGCCGCGCAGCGCCGCGAGCTGCTTCTCCATGTCCTTCATCCGCTGGGTGAGGACGCGCACCCGCTCGGGCAGCTCCTCGGCGGCGCCGACCTTCAGCAGCTCGGACAGCTGGGAGACCAGTGCGTGCTCCTTGGCCTGGTGGCGGTAGGCGGAGAGCCCCACCAGCGCGTCGACGCGCCGCACCCCGCTGCCGATGGACGCCTCGCCCATCAGCTGCACGGTGCCGATCGCGCCGGTGCTGGAGACATGGGTGCCGCCGCACAGCTCACGGGACCAGTCACCGCCGATGGAGACCACGCGCACGACCTCCCCGTACTTCTCGCCGAACAGCGCCTGCGCGCCGAGGGACTTGGCCTCGTCCAAGGACATCTGCTGGTCGGTGACGGTCAGCTCGTCCTGCAGGAGCGTGTTCACGCGGCCCTCGATCTGCTCGAGCACCGACTTCGGCACGGCCTGGCCGTAGCGGAAGTCGAAGCGCATCCTGCCCGGGGAGTTCTCGGAGCCGGCCTGGGTGGCGCTGTGGCCGAGCTCCTCGCGCAGGGACTCGTGGACCATGTGGGTGGCGGTGTGGGCGCGGGCGATGGCGCCGCGTCGTTCGCCGTCGATGGTCGCGATCGCGGAGGCGCCCTGCGCGAGAGAGCCCTCGACGAGGCGCCCGCGATGGACGATCAGTCCGCGCACGGGCTTCTGCACGTCGTCGACCTCGATCAGGCCGCCGCCGGTGAGCGTGATGCGGCCCTGATCGGCGAGCTGGCCGCCGGACTCCGCGTAGAAGGGGGTGGAGGCGAGGACGACCTCGACCTGGGCCGGGGCCTCGACGGCGGTGACCAGCTTGCCGTCCACCAGCACCGACTCGACCGTGGTGGCGACGGTGTCCTCGGTGTATCCCAGGAAGGGCACCTCGCCGCCGCGCTCGGTGAGCAGCCGGTTGTAGATCGCGGTGTCGGTGTGTCCGGACTTCTTCGCGGCGGCGTCGGCACGCGCGCGCTCGCGCTGCTCCTGCATCGCTCCGCGGAAGGCGTCCGCGTCGACCTGCAGCCCGACCTCCTGCGCCATCTCCATGGTGAGGTCGATGGGGAAGCCGTAGGTGTCATGGAGGCGGAAGGCGTCGTCGCCGGCCAGGACCCGGCCGCCGCCGTTCTTCACCTCGCCCGCGAGCTGCTCGAAGATGGAGGTGCCCGTCTCCAGGGTGCGACGGAACGCCTCCTCCTCGGCGTAGACGATCTCGCTGATCCGCGGGAAGTCCGCCTCGAGCTCGGGATAGGACTCGACCATCAGGGATTTCGAGATCGGCAGCAGCGCGGGCATCGACGGCTGCGCGTAGCCGAGCAGCCGCATCGAGCGCACCGCCCGCCGGATCAGCCGGCGCAGCACGTAGCCGCGTCCCTCGTTGCCCGGGCGCACCCCGTCGGAGACCAGCATCAGCGCGCTGCGCACATGGTCGCCGATGATCCGCAGGTGGACGTCGTCCTCCTCGTCCCCGCCGTAGGCACGGCCCGAGAGCTCCTGCGCCTTCTCGATGACCGGGAAGATCTGGTCGATCTCGTACATGTTCTGCTTGCCCTGCAGCAGGTAGGCGACGCGCTCGACGCCGAGACCGGTGTCGATGGACTTCTGGTCCAGCTCGCCGAGGAGGGGGTAGTCCTTGCCCTTGCCCTCGCCGCGCAGGTACTGGTCGAAGACCAGATTCCAGATCTCGATGTAGCGGTCCTCGCCCTTCTCGTCTCCGGGCCATTCGGGGACGGTGCCGGTGACGGCGTCGGGTCCGTACTCGGGGCCGCGGTCGTAGTGCCACTCGCCGCACGGACCGGCGGGACCGGGCTGGCCGGTGTCCCAGAAGATCTCCTCGCGCGGCAGGCGCACCACGCGCTGCGGGTCCAGGCCCACGACCTCCGTGACGTGGCGGTAGGACTCCTCGTCCTGCTCCCAGACGGTGAACCAGAGGCGCTCGGGGTCGAACCCGAAGCCGCCATCGTCCTGGGAGGTGGTCAGCAGCTCCCAGGAGAAGTCGATCGCTCCGGTCTTGAAGTAGTCGCCGAAGGAGAAGTTCCCGGCCATCTGGAAGAAGGTGCCGTGGCGCGTGGTGCGGCCGACGTTCTCGATGTCATTGGTGCGGATGCACTTCTGGACGCTCGCCGCGCGGGGGTAGGGAGACTTCTCCGTCCCGACGATGTACGGGATGAAGGGGACCATCCCGGCGATCGTGAACAGGATCGACGGGTCGGAGGACACCAGCGAGCTGCTGGGCACGATCTCGTGGTTCTTCTTCGCGAAGAAATCGAGCCAGCGATGACGGATCTCGGAGGTGCGCATGGTCGGGAGGTGTCCTTCCTGGAACAGCCGGGGTGGGCCCGCTCTGCGGGCGAGGTGCTTCTGCGGACACGAAGGCCCCGGTCAGGGTACCGGAGTACACCCGCCGGGGCCTGTCGCGCCGCGGTGAAGAAAGGTCAGCGAGCGTAGTACTCGACGACCATCTGGACCTCACAGGTCACGGGGACCTCAGCGCGCTTGGGGCGCGCGACGAGCTGGGCCTTCAGCTCGGGAAGCTCGACCGAGAGGTACGAGGGGGTCTTGGCGAGGACGTCGGAGTTGCCGCCCTCAGCAGCGATCTGGAACGACTCCATCGCCTGTGACTTGGGCTTGACCTGGATGGTCTGGCCCGGGGAGACGCGGTACGAGGGACGGTCCACCAGCTTGCCGTCGACCAGGATGTGGCGGTGCACCACGGCCTGGCGGGCCTGGAGGGTGGTGCGGGCGAAGCCGGAGCGCAGGACGAGCGCGTCCAGGCGCATCTCCAGCAGCTCGACCATGCTCTCACCCGTCAGACCGGGCTCCTTCTTGGCGTCCAGGTAGGCGCGGTGCATCTGCTTCTCGCGGATTCCGTACTGCGCGCGCAGACGCTGCTTCTCCTTGAGTCGCACTGCGTAGTCCGACTCGGTGCGGCGGCGAGCACGACCGTGCTCGCCCGGGGGGTACGGGCGCTTCTCGAAGTACTTGACGGACTTCGGGGTGAGCGGGAGCCCAAGGGCTCGAGAGAGGCGCGCCTGGCGGCGCGCACGGGTGACGTTGGTCACGAGGTATACCTCTTGTTCGCGTGTGTTGAATCCAGTCTTGCAGCCGCGGATTCAGCGACCCACATTACCGCAGCAACTCCTCGAGGTCCACGATCGACGACGCTGGTCACGCCTTGCTTCCTGTGGAGTGCCTCACGCCGGCTCCCGGCCGGGGCGGCGTGCCTGGTGCGGCGCCTCAGCGCCCCCGCGCATCGCCCCGCGCAGCAGCTCATCGGCGTCCGTGCATTTCAGCATCGCAGCGCCACCTCCGCTATCGCAGCGCCACCTCAGCTCGAGGTCACGAGCGCAGGATCCGTCGCAGCGCCTCGACCCGGCTCCGGGTGCGCTCCTCGTTCCCGTGGCCCTTGGGGTGGTAGTAGTCCACGCCCACCAGGTCATCGGGTGCGTACTGCTGGGCCACCACCCCGTGCGGGGCGTCATGCGCGTACCGGTACTCGGTGCCGTGCCCGAGCTTCTTCGCGCCGGAGTAGTGCGCATCGCGCAGGTGCGCCGGGATGCCCTGGCCCTTCCCCGCCCGGACATCGGCGATGGCCGCATCGAGTGCCTGGTAGGAGGCGTTGGACTTGGGCGCGGTGGCGATATGGACCACGGCCTGTGCGAGCGGGATCCTCCCTTCGGGCATGCCGAGCATCTGCACCGCCTGCATCGCGGCGACGGCGACCTGGAGGGCGCTCGGATCGGCCATGCCGACCTCCTCCCCGGCGGCGATCACCACTCGGCGGGCGATGAAGCGGGGGTCTTCCCCCGCCTCGATCATCCGCGCCAGGTAGTGCAGGGCTGCGTCGACATCGCTGCCGCGCATCGACTTGATGAAGGCGCTGGTGACGTCATAATGCTGGTCCCCGGCCCGGTCGTAGCGCACGGCGGCTCGGTTGACGGCCTGGGAGAGCACCGCAGCATCGATCTCCGGGGTCTCCTTCATCAGCGCCGCCGCCGCGGCCGCCTCGAGGGATGTGAGGATCTTGCGGGCGTCCCCGCCGCCGAGCCGCAGCAGCGCCTCGCGAGCGTCGTCGGTCAGGGTCACGGAGCCCGCCAGGCCGCGCACGTCCTCGAGCGCACGATCGACGAGCGCGTCGAGGTCCTCCTGCTCCAGCGACTCGAGGGTGAGCACGATCGAGCGGGAGAGCAGCGGCGAGATGACCGAGAAGTAAGGGTTCTCCGTGGTCGCGGCGATCAGCGTGACCCAGCGGTTCTCGACGCTCGGCAGCAGGGCGTCCTGCTGGGATTTGGAGAAGCGGTGCACCTCGTCGACGAACAGCACCGTCTCGCGACCGATCGTCCGCAGCCGGGAGCGGGCCTGGTCCACGACCTCACGGATGTCCTTGACGCCGGCGAGGACGGCGGAGACCTCGACGAACTCGCGATCGCCGGACTGTGCGACGACGTAGGCCAGGGTGGTCTTGCCGGTGCCGGGCGGGCCCCACAGGATCAGGGAGCTGGGCGCGGTGCGGGAGTCGTCGGCTCCGACCAGGCGCCGCAGGGGGCTGCCCGGCTTGAGCGCGTCGCGCTGCCCCACCACCTCCTCGAGGGAGCGCGGGCGCATTCGCACCGCGAGCGGTGCGCGGTGGTCGCGGTTGCGATCCGAGAGCGTGCGCGGTGCGGGTTCATCGCCGCTCAGCGAGAAGAGGTCCTCGTCCATCCCCCCAGCCTAGGCCGAGGTGGCGACGCGGGCGCGCCGGGGCTCAGCGGCGGGGATCGAGCTCACGGGAGAGCCGTCCGGGCCACGCGGGGCCCTCGTAGATCATCGCGGTGTAGCCCTGGACCAGATCTGCGCCGGCATCGAGGCGGTCGCGCACGTCCTGGGCGCTGGTCACGCCGCCGCAGCTGATGATCACCGCGTCCTGCGGAAGGGTGGTGCGCAGCAGCTGCAGCACCTGCATCGAGCGGTCGGCGAGAATCGGCCCGGAGAGCCCGCCGGCACCGATCTGCTCGACCCGAGAGCGCGCGGTCGCCAGTGAGTCCGGGCGGGCGATGGTGGTGTTGGTCGCGATCACGCCCGCCAGCCCCACCTCGGCGGCGAGCCGGGCGACCGCCTGCACATCGCCGTCATGCAGATCAGGGGCGATCTTGACCAGCACCGGCACCTCCCGACGCAGCCGGGTCCGTACCGCAACAGCTTCCTGGACCACCGCCTCGAGGATCGGTCGGAGCATCTCGACGCTCTGGAGATCCCGCAGTCCGGGGGTGTTCGGGCTGGAGACGTTGATGGCGAGATAGCTGGCGTAGGGGGCGAGCAGCCGGGCGGAGAAGCGGTAGTCCTCAGCGGCGTCCTCGAGGGTGGTCACCTTGGACTTGCCGATGTTCACGCCGATCACGGCGCGCTGGCCACGTTCGGTGCGGCGCGCTCTGGCCAGCCGACGCTCCAGCGCCTGAGCTCCGTGGTTGTTGAAGCCCATACGGTTGATCAGGGCCCGGTCCTCGACCAGCCGGAAGGATCGCGGCCGGGGGTTCCCGGGCTGTGCCTTGGCGGTCACGGTGCCCACCTCGACATGGCCGAAGCCGAGATCGAGCAGTGCCAGCGGCACCTCGCCGTCCTTGTCGAAGCCTGCGGCCAAGCCCAGCGGGCTGCGGTGCTCGGCGCCGAGCACCCGGCGGGTGGGCCCGGTGTCCCGCAGCGGGTCCGTGCCGCCGAACAGGGCCCGCAGCAGCTGCGGGCCTCCCGGCAGGCGATGAGCGTTTGCGAGCGCCCGCACCGTGAGCCGATGAGCCTGTTCCGGGTCGAGCCGGCTCAGCACGCGGCGGAAGAGCACGTCATAGGGCCCACGTCGAGGGGCGTCGTCAGGGGTCACGAGGGATACCGTACGCGTTCCTGGTCGCGGATCTCAGTCCGCAGGTCCCGAACGGCGTACTCGCGGTGCTCGCGACAGGTAGAACAGGGCGAGCACGGGCAGCAGCAGGGGGACGAAGCCGTAGTCCTTGCCGTAGACGCCCCAGACCGTCCCATCCGGGAACAGCGCCGGATCGAGCAGGGTGAGGGTGCCGACGATGAGCACCCCCGCGAGTTCCGCGATGCACAGCGCCCTCGCCACCGGGGAGCCGCGGCCGCGACGCACCAGAGCGATGGTGACGGCGATGTAGGTCACGGCGGCGAGCAGGGAGAGGCTGTACGCGACCGGTGCGAAGGAGAAGTCACGCAGCACCTGCACCAGGCTGCGCGCGGTCGCCGACAGCGCGAAGATGCCGTACACCGCGATCAGCACGATCTCGAAGCCGCGCCCGGCGCGCTCGGGGCGACCCGGCGACGCCGCCGCCGCGCCCTTGCCGTGCTCAGCGCCCTTGACGTTCTTGACGTTCTCGACGTTCTCGACGTTCATGCGAAGCCTCCCGGCCAGATCTGCTCCAACCGCATCAGCAGCACCATGGAGACCGCCGCGCAGACGGCGATGACGAGGCTTCCCCAGCGGCTGCGTTCGAACAGTCCCATCCAGCCGCCGCCGACCGCCATCAGCAGAGCCGTGAGGAGATAGCCGTAGAGGGTGACCCGCTCGGGAGGGTTCCCGCCGGCGAGGTCCTTGAGCCCCAGGGCGATGCCCAGCACGGCCCAGGACGCGGCCAGCAGGGCGCACGCGCCCAGCAGCACCAGATCGGCGTTCAGGTCACGCGCTGTGTAGTAGATCCCGAGCAGGGCGGTCAGCCCGCCCAGCACCACGACCACGATGCTCAGCACCGTCATCTGCCTCTCCGCCCTCCTCCGTGGTACGCCGACATCGTGTCCGGCCCGCCCCTACGATAGAGCTATGCCCACCATCACCATCACCATCACCATCACCGATGCATCTCTGCGCGACGTCGCTGCCGACGTCCTCATCCTCCCCCTCCTCGCGGGCGCCGACCGCGCCCCCGCGACGGTGCCCGGCGCACCGGAGATCTCCGAGGCCATCTCGGGTCTCGATGCCTCCACCGCCCGAGGCGATCTCCACCGGATCCCCTCCTACGGACTGGCCTCCGCAACCTCGCTGCTGCTGGTCGGCCTCGGTGACGAGGATCTCGCCAAGGTCGAGGACGAGGACCTCCGGCTCGCCTTCGGCGCGGCCACCCGCTCGCTCGCCGGGGTCGAGAACGCCGCGATCGCCGTGCCCACCGCCACCACGCAGCAGCGCGCCGCAGCCCTCGAGGGCGCCGCGCTCGGCGCCTACACCTTCACCACCTACAAGACCGGCACCGGTGCCGGTGCACCGAAGGCCGCCCTCGCAGCCCTCACCCTGATCACCGAGGGCGACGCCGACGCCGCCCAGACCGCGGTCGACCACTCCGGCGTGCTCGCCGAGATCGTCGGCATCGTGCGCGACCTCGTCAACACGCCCCCGAACCTGCTCCATCCCGCCGAGTTCGCCCGCCGCGCCGAGGAGCTCGTCGCCGAGCTGCCGATCACGGTGACCGTCCTGGACGAGAAGCAGCTTGCCGAGGGCGGCTACGGCGGCATCGTCGGCGTCGGCCAGGGATCGACCCGCCCGCCGCGCCTGGTGCGCCTGGAGTACGCCCCCGCGAAGGCCACCAGCTCTGTCGCCCTGGTCGGCAAGGGCATCACCTTCGACACCGGCGGCATCTCGCTCAAGCCCGCGGCCGGCATGGACGACATGACCTCCGACATGACCGGCGCCGCCACCGTGCTGGCGGCAGCTGTCGGTGCCGCCCGCCTCGGCCTCGAGGTCAAGGTCACCACCTACCTCGCCCTGGCCGAGAACATGCCCGGCGGTGGGGCTCAGCGCCCCGGTGACGTGGTCACCATGCGCAATGGGAGGACTGTCGAGGTGCTCAACACCGATGCGGAGGGGCGGATGGTGATGGCCGACGCGCTGGTCGATGCGGTCGCCGAGAACCCCGATCTGGTGGTCGACGTCGCCACCCTCACCGGTGCGGCGGTGGTGGCGCTGGGCAAGCGCACCGCCGGCGTGATGGGCACCTCCGAGGGCCGCGACCTCGTGATGGCGGCCTCTAAGACCACCGGCGAGCCGTTCTGGCCGCTCCCCTTCCCCAGCGAGCTGCGTGCCGATCTCACCGGCCGCGTCGCTGATCTGCGCAACATCGGGGACCGACCGGGCGGTGCGCTCTCGGCGGGCATCTTCCTGGCCGAGTTCGTGGGCGATACCCAGTGGGCGCATCTGGACATCGCGGGACCGGGCTACGCCTCCTCGCCCCTGGGCTACATGGGCAAGGGCGCCACCGGGATGAGCACCCGCACCGTGCTGCAGATCCTCGCGGACGTCGCCTCACGCCCCGCACCGTGATGCGCACCGCACCACAGCACTGAGAGATCGCGCGAAGCATTCGGCCCGGCGCCGCCTGGTGGCCTAGCATGGGACACGCAGGCGGCGCCGTCGGCCATCCAGGTCCGGGCGGGTCGCGGAGTGACGTATACACCGAGGAGCACACAGGTGGCGGAGACAACCACTGACCAGTTCGACGTCGTGATCCTGGGCGGTGGCAGCGGCGGCTATGCGGCCGCGCTGCGCGGAGCCCAGCTCGGCCAGAAGATCGCGCTCGTGGAGAAGGACAAGCTCGGTGGCACCTGCCTGCACCGCGGCTGTGTCCCGACCAAGGCGCTGCTGCACGTCGGCGAGCTCGCCGACGCCCCGTCCGAGGCCGCTGATGCCGGCGTCGACCTCACTCTGAACGGCATCGATGCCGCGAAGGTGCTCGGCTTCAAGGACAAGATCATCGGCCGGCTCTACAAGGGCCTGCAGGGCCTGGTGAAGTCGCGCAAGGTCGAGTACGTCGAGGGCTTCGGCACGCTCACGGGACCGAACACCGTCTCGGTCGAGACCGAGTCCGGCACCCGCACCCTGACCGGCAAGAACATCATCCTGGCCTCCGGCTCGTACTCGAAGACCCTTCCGGGCATCGACCTCGGCGGCCGCTTCCTCGACTCCGAGGCCGCGTTGCAGCTGCCCGAGATCCCCAAGAACCCCATCATCCTGGGCGGCGGCGTGATCGGGGTCGAGTTCGCCTCGATCTGGAAGTCGCTCGGCGCGGAGTCCGTGACCATCATCGAAGGCCTCCCCCACCTGGTCGCCAACGAGGACGAGGCGCTGTCCAAGGCACTCGAGCGCGCGTACAAGAAGCGCGGGATCAAGTTCTCGCTGGGCATCTTCACCGAGAAGGCCGAGCAGACCGAGTCCGGGGTGAAGGTCACCCTCGCCGACGGCAAGGTCTTCGAGGGCGACTACCTGCTGGTCGCTGTGGGTCGTGGCCCGAACACCTCAGGGCTCGGCTACGAGGAGCAGGGCATCGAGATGGATCGCGGCTTCGTGCTCGCGAACAACGAGACCCTCGAGACCAACGTCCCCGGCGTCTACGCCGTGGGTGACATCGTCCCCGGCCTGCAGCTCGCGCACCGCGGCTTCGCCCAGGGCATCTTCGTGGCCGAGCGGATCGGCGGCCTGAACCCGGCACCGATCGTCGAGTCCGGCATCGAGCGGATCACCTATTGCGAGCCCGAGCTCGGTTCCGTGGGTCTGTCCGAGAAGCAGGCCAAGGAGCAGCTGGGCGAGGACGCCGTCGAGGTCTACGAGTACAACCTCGGTGGCAACGGCAAGTCCCAGATCCTCGGCACCACCGGCTTCATCAAGCTCGTCCGCGAGAAGGACGGGCCCATCATCGGCGTCCACATGATCGGCTCGCGCACCTCCGAGCTCATGGGCGAGGCGCTGCTCATCGTCAACTGGGAGGCCTACCCCGAGGATGTCGCCTCCCTCATCCACGGCCACCCCTCGCAGCACGAGGCCCTGGGCGAAGCTGCGCTCGCCCTCGCCGGCAAGCCGCTGCACGCCCACGCCTGAATCTTCCAGGAGGAGAAACCCCCATGTCTGAAACCGTGAAGATGCCGGCACTCGGCGAGTCTGTCACCGAGGGCACCGTCACCCGCTGGCTCAAGGCCGTGGGCGACACCGTCGAGGTCGACGAGCCGCTGCTGGAGGTCTCGACCGACAAGGTCGACACCGAGATCCCCTCGCCCGTCGCGGGTACCATCGAGAAGATCCTGGTCGAGGAGGACGAGGACGCCGAGGTCGGCGCCGATCTCGTCGTCATCGGCGATGGTTCCGGCTCTGAGGCTGCCGGATCGGATGATTCCGGTGCTGAGGCCGCTTCCGAGGAGGAGGCCCCCGCCGAGTCGGAGGACGCTCCCGCCGAGGGCGAGGATCTCGCCTCCGACGAAACCGTCGCCCCGTCCACCGATGAGGAGGCTCCGGCCGGCGAGGACGAGAAGCCTGCCGAGGCTTCCGGCGATGCCGATTCCGGCACCTCCGGCGGCGCCGCCTCCGGTGAGGAGGTGACGATGCCCGCGCTCGGCGAGTCCGTCACCGAGGGCACCGTCACCCGCTGGCTCAAGGAGGTCGGCGACACCGTCGAGATCGACGAGCCGCTGCTCGAGGTCTCCACCGACAAGGTCGACACCGAGATCCCCTCCCCTGTCGCGGGCACCCTGCTGGAGATCAAGGTCCAGGAGGACGAGGACGCAGAGGTCGGCGCCGTGCTGGCAGTGGTCGGCTCCGGTGCTGCGGCCTCTGCTCCCGCAGAGCAGCCCTCCGCCCCGGCGCCCAAGGCTGAGGAGAAGCCTGCTGAGGCTCCCGAGGCCGAGGAGAAGCCTGCCGAGGCACCCAAGGCTGAGAAGGCTGAGGCTCCGAAGGCAGAGCCCGCGAAGGCTGAGGCCCCCAAGGCAGAGGCAGCTGCGGCGGCGCCGAAGGCCTCCGATGCCGTCTCCGGTGCGGAGTCCTCCGGCTATGTCACTCCGCTGGTGCGGAAGATGGCGGCCGAGGCCGGCGTCGACCTGTCGAACGTCAAGGGCTCCGGCCTGGGCGGACGCATCCGCAAGCAGGATGTGCAGCAGGCGATCGATGCGCAGAAGGCCGCCGCTTCGGCTCCTGCCGCCGCTGCGCCTGCAGCCGCCCCGGCAGCCCCCAAGGTCGAGGTCTCCTCGAAGCGTGGCACCGAGGAGAAGATGCCGCGCATCCGCAAGGTCATCGGCCAGCGGATGACGGAGTCGCTGCACGGGATGGCCCAGCTGACCACCGCGGTCGAGGTCGATCTGACCCGTATCGCGAAGCTGCGCGCCCGCGCCAAGGAGGACTTCGCCGCCCGTGAGGGTGCGAAGCTCACCTTCCTCCCGTTCCTGATGATGGCAGCGGTGGAGGGTCTGAAGACCTACCCGCAGCTGAACTCCAGCATCGAGGGCGACAAGATCGTCTACCACGGCTCCGAGAACATCGGCATGGCGGCAGACACCGAACGCGGTCTCGTGGTTCCCGTGATCCGCAATGCCGGCGATCTGAACCTGGCGGGCCTGGCTCGTCAGATCGGCGACCTGGGTGGCCGTGCCAGGGGCAACAAGCTGGTTCCGGACGATCTCGCCGGTGCCACGTTCACCATCACCAACACCGGTTCCGGCGGTGCGCTGTGGGACACCCCCATCGTCCCCGCGCCGCAGGTCGGCATCCTGGGCACCGGCACCATCACCAAGCGTCCGGCGGTCGTGCAGAACGCCGAGGGTGACGACACCATCGCCATCCGCTCGATGATGTACCTGTTCCTCTCCTACGACCACCGCATGGTCGACGGCGGCGACGCCGCACGCTTCCTCACCTTCATGAAGAAGCGGCTCGAGGAGGGCGCGTTCGAGGCAGAGCTGGGCCTGTGAGGTCCTGAGCTTCCTCGTCTGGGCGCGTCCCGCGCACTGAGCGATGTTGAAGGGCCCCGATATCAGTTCTCTGGTGTCGGGGCCCTTCGGCGTGCCCGGTGGAGGTGCGGCTGCATGGGGACGATCAGCTCGCTCCGGTATCCCCCGGCGCTGGCTCCGCTAGCTGGTCCGGTTCCACTGGCTCACCCGGCTGCACTGGCTCGTCCGGCTCCACCGCCTCGACCTCCTCGACCGCCTCGACCGCCTCGACGAGCCATCGCTCGCCATTCCAGTGGAGGGTCAGCCGGACTTCGCGCGGGGCAGTCGCGGGAACGTGCGTGAGCTGCCCGGCGCGGTCCTCGAGCTCATGCTCTGCGGTCGAGGTGACCGCGCGCAGCACCACGGTGCCGTCGCCGTCCGGTCCCGCGAGCAGCTCCGCCTCATGGACCACCGGCCCACCGCCTCGGACCTGATGGCCCTGGTATGCGAGGCGGGTCTCCTCGTCAGCCGTGAACGCCTCACTCCCCGGCACAGCCACCGGCTGCGCGGATACTCCGGAGATGTAGGCGTGCCGGGCTCCGGCGACGTCTGCGACCAGGGCCCAGGGATCCTCGATCCGGGGCGCCCCGCTGGGCGGTGCTGGCGTCGCGACGGGAAGCTGTTCATGACCGGGAGCCTGCGCGGGACGCTCACTGGCCCACCACGCACCCATCGCCGCAGTGGATCCCAGCAGCAGAACCACGAGGGCACTCCCGACGGCAACTCGTCGCAGCGGAGGCTGACTCAGCACCTGACGGATCGCTGACAACCCGCGTCTCCCGGTCCCCGTCAGCGGGCCGACCAAGGTCCGAAGGCCAGCGGGGTGCGGCGTGCGGCGTCCGTACACGCCCACCGCTGCAAACTCGCCCCGCTCCCGCCGCCGGAGCCGGCGGGGTCGCGGCAGAGCCGCACCCGCGTGCTCCACCTCCGGACCCTCCACCCCGTCCGGCCCCTCCAGCTCCGCCTCGGCCTCCTGTCCGGACGCCGCTTGTGCGGCCGGCTCCATTAGCACTTCGGCAGCAGGGCCGGGGCCGGGCAGCGAGCGTTCCTGAAGCGGCCAGGAGGGGGCCACGAGATCGATCGGTCGGCGCAGGGTCCGCTCCTGGTCCCCGAGCACCGAGTCGACCCAGCGGCGGTCAGCCTGCCGGGCGGAGAGCGTCTCATCCCGCCGCAGCCCGGCCAGGTCGAGGGCCACCACACTCCCGTCTGGACGGACACCGAGCCCCTGCCCCGGTCCCGCTCCCAGCACCCATCCCCGCTGATGGACCGCATCGATCAGATCATCGAGATCGTCCCGGGCCCGCGCGAGGGCGAGACGCTCAGCGGTAGGTGGGGCGCAGTCCTCGGCAGCCCGCCGGCCGGAACGACGCCGCAGAGGAGGTGCGGCTTCGCGAAGGTATCCGTCGTCCTCGATCTCGAGCACGTTCGGTGCCGCCGTGATCCCCGCGACCTCGAGCGTCGCCAGCAGCTGGAGCTCATCGCGGATGCTGTGGCGGGCGTCTTCATCCAGCCCCTTGACCTCCACCGGCTGGCCGTGCCCGGCAGATTCTCGCTGCCTCTCCTGCCGCGCCGTTCCGGCGCGAGGCGGGCTCACGCCCGGTCCGAACGTGCCGGGGCCCCGGCGGGAGCTCTCCTCGTCGTTCTCGTCCATGACAGCAGTGAACCGCATCGCAGTGAGCTGTCCGCGATTCATCCACAACGCGCAGGTGGGAGGCGGAGTAGCCTGGGTCGATGCTCGACGTGATCCGTCTCGGTTTCAGCGAACCCGTCCCCGGTGGGGACCGCCATGAGGAGTTCGGCCTGCCCCCGGGCCCGGTCGAGTACCGAGCTGCCTGGGCGCTGCAGCGCGAGCTCCACGCCGAGGTGGTCTCGGGCAGCCGTCCCGACACGCTGCTGCTGCTCGAGCATCAGGCGGTCTACACAGCAGGCAAGCTCACCGAGGACCACGAGCGCCCCCGTGATGGTGCTGAGGTCGTGGACATCGACCGCGGCGGGAAGCTCACCTGGCACGGCCCGCAGCAGCTCGTCGGCTACCCGCTGGTGAAGCTTCCGATCCCGATCGATGTGGTGGGCTTCGTCCGTGATCTCGAGCGGACCCTGATCGACGTCTGCGCCGCCGTCGGCGTGGCGACGATGCCGGTGGCCGGTCGCAGCGGCGTCTGGGTCGCGCCGGAGGGCGAGGAGTCGCGCAAGGTGTGTGCGATCGGCATGCGGGTCTCGAAGCGTGCCACGATGCACGGTTTCGCGCTGAACTGCGCGAATGATCTCTCCTGGGCCGCGAATGTGATCCCCTGTGGGATCGATGATGCCGGAGTGACCAGCCTCAGCCGAGAGGCCGGGCACCGGATCGCGGTTGCCGACGTGGTGGACATCGCCGCGACGGCCATGACCGAGCTCGTGGCGCACCGCACCTCGCCCCGCGTGGGCTGAGTGCCCTGGGACCTGGCCAGGTCGATAGACTCCAGGGAACGTCGAGATGAGGAGGCATCAGGGTGACATTCGCCCCCGAAGGCCGACGCATGCTGCGCGTCGAGGCTCGCAACGCCGAGGTCCCGATCGAGCGCAAGCCCGAATGGATCAAGACCCGGGCCGTGATGGGCCCGGAGTACACCGCAATGAAGAAGCGCGTGCATGGTCAGGGTCTCCATACGGTCTGCGAGGAAGCCGGCTGTCCGAACATCTTCGAATGCTGGGAGGACCGCGAGGCGACCTTCCTCATCGGCGGTGACACCTGCACGCGGCGCTGCGACTTCTGCAACATCGCCACCGGCAAGCCGATGGCCGTCGATCCGATGGAGCCCTTCAAGGTCGCCCAGTCCGTCAAGGAGATGGGTCTTCGCTACTCGACCATCACGGGTGTGGCCCGCGATGATCTCGAAGATGGGGCGGCCGGTCTGTTCGCCCGCACCTGCGAGCAGATCCATGCGATGAACCCGGGCACCGGTGTCGAGCTGCTGATCGATGACATCAAGGGCAACGGCCAGCACCTGCAGCAGGTCTTCGAGGCCAAGCCCGAGGTGTTCGCGCACAACCTCGAGACCGTCCCGCGCATCTTCAAGCAGATCCGTCCCGCGTTCCGCTACGAGCGCTCCCTCGACGTGATCTCGATGGGGAAGGAGGCCGGGATGATCACCAAGTCCAACCTCATCCTCGGGATGGGTGAGACGGATGAGGAGATCCTCGAGTCGCTGCAGCGTCTTCACGATGCCGGCTGCGACATCATCACCATCACGCAGTACATGCGCCCGTCGAAGCTGCATCACCCGATCGACCGCTGGGTCAAGCCCCAGCAGTTCGTCGAGCTGTCCCAGGCTGCTGAGGAGATGGGCTTCCTCGCGGTGATGGCCGGGCCGATGGTCCGCTCCTCCTACCGCGCCGGCAAGCTCTGGGCGCAGTCGATGCGGAAGCTCGGCCGCGAGATCCCGGAGAACCTCCGCCACCTCGATTCGAACCAGCCCGCCCGTCAGGAAGCTGCGAGCGTCGTCGCCCGCACCCAGCAGGCCGTCGCGAGCTGACGCCCGCCCGGCCCCGAGAGGACCCACCGCACATGGCTCGCAAGTCCGAGACCAAGCCCGAGAAGGGCACGAAGATGAACGCCGACGGCTCCAAGAAGCAGGGTCGGATCAAGCAGATCATCGAGGTGTACAAGTACACCCAGGAGATCGATCGCACCACCTTGCCGTGGATGATCGGTGCGATCCTCGGTGCGATCGCGCTGGGTGTCCTGGTGAGCTGGCTGGTGCTGAACAGCCCCTGGTACGGCATCTTCATGGGCCTGGCCATCGGTGTGCTGGTCGCGATGATGATCCTGGCCCGCAAGGCGGAGCGTGCCGCCTTCGGCCGCATCAAGGGTCAGCCGGGGGCGGCGCTCGCGGCGATGCAGTCGATCCGTCGCGGCTGGAACATCGACGAGGAGCCGGTCCAGATCGACCCCCGCAGCCAGAAGATGCTCTTCCGCGCCTCGGGCCGGGCGGGTATCGCGGTGGTCGCTGAGGACTCCTCTGCGACCTCCATGAAGCTGCTTGAGAAGGAGCGTCGCAGCATCCGTCGCGTGCTCCAGCACGACAACGTCCCGGTCCATCAGATCGTGGTCGGCGACGGCGATGGCGAGGTCCCGCTGCACAAGCTGCCCAGCCACATGCAGCGGATGAAGAAGCAGCTCACCAAGGATGAGGCCGCCCAGGTCACGAAGCGGCTGAACGCTCTGCGCCGCTCGCTGCGGCAGTCAATCCCTAAGGGCGTCGACCCGATGCGCGCCCGCCCCAATCGCAAGGCGATGCGAGGCCGCTGAGCCCCTCTCCCCTGCTGTGAAGCCCCCGCCTGGAGTTCCAGACGGGGGCTTCGTCGTGCCCAGTCGGGCGAGGCCTCCTGCTGGGCCGCTCCACGTGCGGGCGCGGCCCCACCTGCGCGCACTGACCCTCCTGCGGGCTCGGCTCTCCTGTCGGCGCGGGCCTCCCATCGGCACGGGCCTCCCGTCGGCGCTGCCATCAAGCTGACGCGGCTCTCCTGCTGGCGCCGCCCGCCGGCCACCACGCCGTTACCGTCCCGTTACCTCCGTGATCTTTTCGTGACATTGACTATCGTCGCAGGTCAGCGGCTTGAGGAGGGGCGATGTCCATGAAGGGTCGGAGCGCACAGCGGCCGCGGATCGGGCACCTCGGAGGCCAGCTGTCGCGCCTCAGACGGGGATGGACAGCTCAGACGGTGACGACAGCCGTACCCGCGGCCACGTCGTGCAGCGGCTGCGCGTCCTTGTTCCAGACCACCGTCGGGAGCAGCAGCAGGATCATCCCCGTGCGGATCATGGACCTCAGCAGCATCGGGCTGCGCCCGCGGACGGGCCGCACTCGCAGCTTCAGCACGAACTGTCCCACGGTTGCCCCGAAAAGCGTCAGGAACAGCACGTTCATCGCCACGAAGAGCACCAGGTTCGCCAGCGCATCACCGTCGAACACGAGCGCCGAGGCCAGCATGCACAGCCCCCAATCGATCACCACCGACAGCGGCCGGCGCCAGAACGGCGCCACGGAACCGGGCCCTTCCGCGGGCAGCCCGATGGAGGAGCCCTTGACGTAGCCGGTCTCGTGGGGGGCGCCTTCGAGCCAGGCACCGAGGTCCTTGCGTTCGATCACGAGCACGACCATAGTGCGCCGATCTGGGAGCGCCGGTTCCCGGAGTGCTGCGGGACACAGCATTAGGATTGGGCGCACCCGAGCTCAGGTCCCTTGGGGGCCGACGGAGCTCATCAGGTGACGCCCATCGGGGTCAGACAGCACAACACGCGCCACGGGCGCGAATGGAGGGCATGTGTTCAACAATCCCAGCGAGGTCGTGAAGTACGTCGAAGAAGAGGGTGTCGAGTTCATCGACATCCGGTTCTGCGACCTTCCCGGCGTCATGCAGCACTTCAACATCCCCGCGAGCACCTTCGACGCGGAGGCCATCGCGACCGGCCAGCTCTTCGACGGCTCCTCGATCCGCGGATTCCAGGCGATCCACGAGTCCGACATGAAGCTCGTCCCGGATCTGGAGACCGCCTATCTCGATCCCTTCCGCGAGCGCAAGACCCTCATCATCAACTTCTCGATCGTGGACCCGTTCACGGATGAGCCGTACTCCCGCGACCCCCGCACCGTGGCGTCGAAGGCCGAGGAGTACCTGAAGTCGACCGGCATCGCCGACACTGCGCT
The DNA here is from genome assembly GCF_052378395.1 of Brachybacterium sp. AOP29-B2-41. Classification (NCBI taxonomy): domain Bacteria; kingdom Bacillati; phylum Actinomycetota; class Actinomycetes; order Micrococcales; family Dermabacteraceae; genus Brachybacterium; species Brachybacterium sp. AOP29-B2-41. The sequence goes on along the minus strand of NZ_JBQSXR010000003.1, from coordinate 130,344 downwards.
GTTCGCCGCGGAGGCCGAGTTCTACATCTTCGACGATGTGCGCTTCAAGACGACGGTGAACTCCGGCTTCTACAGCATCGACTCCGACGAGGCGGTCTGGAACACCGACCGCGACGAGTCCGAGTTCGGCGGCAACCAGGGCTACAAGACGCGCCTGAAGGGCGGCTACTTCCCGGTCCCGCCGAACGATCAGATGGCGGATCTGCGCGATGAGATCTGCGCTGTGCTGGAGGAGACCGGCCTGCAGGTCGAGCGGGCCCATCATGAGGTCGGCACCGCAGGCCAGCAGGAGATCAACTACCGCTTCAACACCCTGCTGCAGGCAGCGGATGACGTCATGAAGTTCAAGTACGTCGTCAAGAGCTGCGTGTGGGATGCCGGCAAGACGGCGACCTTCATGCCCAAGCCCCTGTTCGGCGACAACGGTTCGGGGATGCATACCCACCAGTCGCTGTGGAAGGACGGCGAGCCGCTGTTCTACGACGAGCGCGGCTACGGCGGACTCTCCGACATCGCCCGCTGGTACATCGGCGGGATCATCGAGCACTCCCCCTCGCTGACGGCCTTCACCAACCCCACGGTGAACTCCTTCAAGCGCCTGGTGCCCGGCTTCGAGGCGCCGGTGAACATGGTCTACTCGGCTCGCAACCGTTCCGCCGCGATCCGCATCCCGGTCACCGGTTCCTCGCCCAAGGCCAAGCGCGTCGAGTTCCGTGCGCCGGACCCCTCGGCGAACCCGTACCTGGCCTTCGCCGCGCAGCTGATGGCCGGCATCGACGGCATCCGCAACCGCATCGAGCCGCCGGAGCCGATCGACAAGGATCTGTACGAGCTGCCGCCGGAGGAGCACAAGCAGATCAAGCAGCTGCCCGAGTCCCTCGGAGCAGCACTCGATGCCCTCGAGGCCGACAACGACTACCTCACCGAGGGTGACGTCTTCCCGGCCGATCTCATCTCGACCTGGATCGAGCTCAAGCGCACCACAGAGATCGATCCGTTCCGCTACCGCCCGCACCCGCACGAATTCGAGCTCTACTACGACATCTGAGTTCGACTCGTCTGAGGATGGGCCCCTGCTCCGCGTCGCCGCGGGCCGGGGGCCCTTCTCGTTCACCGCACTCGTTCACAGCCCTCGTTCACCGCGTCGTGGGCCAGCCCTCCTGGACCCGACTGGCCCCAGAGCCTCGGAGGGTGTGGAATAGGGGCATGAGCAGTATCGAGATCACCGTCATCGACCGCGAAGGCGTCGAAAACCCCGGCGTCGAATGGGAGGACGACGAGTCCCTCATGGAATGCCTGGTCCGCAACAGCTTCCCGATCCTCGCGATCTGCGGAGGGAACGCCTCCTGTTCCACCTGCCACTCCTTCCTCGACCAGGTCTCCTTCGAGACCGCAGGCGAGATCGATGAGGACGAGGCCGATGTGCTGGACAGCCTGACCGAGGCGGAGCGCGAACCCACCTCCCGGCTGACCTGTCAGATCGCCTGGGACATGGATCTCGCGGGTGCAGTGGTGCGGATCGGCCCGTTCTGATCCTTGGCTCCCGGTGAACCTCAGCTGGCTCTGAGTCACCGTCGGTGCCGGGCCGCGGGTGCTCCCGCCCCGGTCCGCACCCACCACGGCCACTGAGGTTCAGCTCTCCGGATCGTCCCCGAACACCCGCACCTCCTGGGCGCAGCGGCAGGCGACGGCAAGCTTCTGGGCCCAGTCCAGCGCTTCCTCCCGGTTGGCCAGCTCGAGTACGGCATAGCCGCCCTCGATGTGGCGGGTCTCGGCGTAGGTGCTCTCGAGCACCGTGCCGGTGCCGTCGACCATGACGGGCGGCACGCTCTCGTCGATTCCGCCTCCGAACACCCACACGCCAGCCGCCTTCGCCTCGCGCACCACGGCGTGGGAGGCGTCTGCGGCTGCCTGCAGGTCGGGTCCTCGCACGGTCATCGCACTGCTGGGGAAGGAGATCAGGTACTTCGACATCGGGTCCGCCTCTCGTCGGCCGCGGAGTATTCGTCCCGCGGGGTCACGTGCCTGCGTCCGGGCAGTCTCCTCCCCGCGCGCGAGCGCCGCTAGCCCGCTGCGAGATCCCGTCGCCGCAGGAGCAGCAGCCCCGCCACCACGAGCACAGCTGCCAGTCCGCCCATCACCAGCAGCGGCAGGCTCTCGAACTCCGCCGACGGCAGCAGCGGGACGTGGCTCAGCGGGGAGAGGTCCTTCACCCCGTCGGGCAGTCCCAGCATGTCGCCGAGGAAGGTGACCAGCGCGGTGAAGACGACCAGCAGCCAGGCGAGGCCCGTGGCGCGCAGATGCAGTCCGTAAGAGGCGAGGGCGAAGGCACCGTAGAGCGCGATCGCGGGCAGGTACGCGAGAGCGGCGAAGGTCATGTCCCCGATCCAGGAGATGTCATCGGTCGCGGCCCACACGCCGATCCCCACCCCGAAGCCGAGCAGCACCTGCATCAGCGCGACCTCGACCAGCACGACCAGGAACCACATCACGGCCAGGCGCACGCGGGAGGTCCCCGCCACCAGCACCCCGGCCAGACGGCCGGCGACCTCCTCGGTGCGCATCCGCAGCACCCCGGAGACGATGAGGGCGGCGGGCCCGATCGCGAGCATCATCAGCACGAAGGCGGAGAACGAGCCGGTGAGGTCATCCAGCGAGATGGGAGCGAACTCCTGGATCGTCGGCATCTCCTCGACGAGGTCCGTGAGCGAGGAGGCGAGGGAGCCGAAGGCGAGGGAGAACAGGAACAGTCCGATGCCCCAGGCGAGCATCGACCCGCTCACCAGACGCCGGGCGAGACCGCCGGGAGCCAGCAGTGCGGATGACGCGCGGCGCGGCCCGCCCGAGGCAGCTCGCAGCCCGGCGCCCACATCACGGCGGCGGGACAGCGCCCCGGCGAGCACCAGCAGGGCGATCACCGCCGCGAGGGAGACCAGCAGCGGCCACCAGCGCAGATCCACGAAGACGCGGGTCTGCTGAGCCCAGGTCAGCGGCGAGAGCCAGGAGAGCCAGGAGCCCTGCCGGTCGATCACGTCGCCGATGCCGCGCACCATGAACGCGAGGGCCAGCAGCCCGAGCGCCATCCCGGAGGCGGTGCCGGCATGCTCGGTGACCTGCGCGGCGACAGCTGTGATCGCGGCGAAGACCATCCCGGTCAGCGCTGTCGCGAGGCCGAGCGCAACAGACCCCGCGACCTCTCCGCCCATGGCAAGGGTGCCGATAGTGATGGCCGCGCCGAGTGCGAGGTTCGCGGCGGTGACGATGAGGAGCGCGGCCACGGCGGGGGCGAGCCTGCCGGTGGGCAGCGCCCGGATCATCTCCAGGCGCCCGGCCTCCTCCTCTGCGCGGGTGTGGCGCACGGTCAGCAGCACGCTCATGATCGCGGCCGGGATCAGTATGTAGAGGAAGAGCTCATTGGCCACCATGGCCCAGAAGGTGTACTGCTCGGTGGCGAAGAACGGCCCGGTCATCATGACGGCCGACGGGTTGTCCAGCAGCATCGCCCGCGCATCGAGCGCCCCTTGATCGGGGTAGGTTTCCTGCATCGCGTAGATCGAGGCGGGCACGAGGACGAGCAGGGCGAGCGTCCAGACGATGATCGCGCGGCGTGAGATCCGCCCGTAGAGCCGCACCAGGGAGCCCAGACCCGTCAGCGGCGATCCCGCCACCGGTGGGGCCCGATGCGTGTGCAGTGCGGGCGTGCCGGTCACGGCGCTCATGACTCCTCCGTCCCGGTTCCGCGGGGCCCTGCGGTGAGGTCATCTCCGTAGTGGCGCAGGAAGAGGTCCTCGAGCGAGGGCGGGGTGATCGTCAACGCGGTGACGTCCATCCGGGTCAGCGTCGGCAGGACGTCGTGCATAGCGGCGTCGTCGACGTCGAAGCGGAGCCGATCGCCGTCGACCACGAGGTCGTGGACGCCGTCCAGGGCGGCGAGCCGGGCGGGCTCCGCGCTCGAGGTGGCCGCGACGGTCGAGCGGGTCAGGTGCCGCAGCTGGGCGAGGGTCCCGGATTCGACGTCCTTGCCGGCGCGGATGATCGTCACCGTGTCGCAGAGCTTCTCGACCTCGGCGAGGATGTGGCTGGACAGCAGCACGGTGCGGCCATCGGCCCGCAGGCGGGCGACCTCGTCGGTGAAGATCGCCTCCATCAGGGGGTCCAGGCCCGAGGTGGGCTCGTCCATGATGTACAGGTCCACGTCCCGCGACAGCGCTGCGACCAGGGAGACCTTCTGCCGGTTCCCCTTGGAGTAGGTGCGGGAGCGTTTGGTGGGATCGAGCTCGAAGCGCTCGATGAGCTCGCTCCGGCGACGCTGGTGGGCGGCGCCCTTCTCGCCGCGGGTGAGCACGTCGATCGCCTCTCCCCCGGTGAGGTTCGGCCAGAGGTTCGTATCTCCCGGCACGTAGGCGAGTCGGTGATGAATCTGCACGGCATGGGACCACGGATCCATGCCGAGCACCTCGGCGGTGCCCGAGCTGGCCCGCAGCAGTCCCAGCAGGACGCGGATGGCGGTGGACTTCCCGGCGCCGTTGGGTCCGAGGAAGCCGGTGACCTGGCCGCGGGGCACGGTGAGGTCGAAACCGTCCAGGGCTCGGGTGGTGCCGAAGGTCTTGGTGAGACCTCGGACCACGACGGCGGCATCGGTGGTCGGCGGCGCATCGGTGGGGGCCGGAGCATCGGTGGTCGGCGGCGCATCGGTGGTCGCCGGAGCTGACCCGGTGCGGCCGGCGGCGGGGTCGGGGTCGGGGGCATGGGCAGTGTTCATGAGGTGTTCCCTTCGGTGGTTGTCGGGGTGTGGTCGCCGCTCGCTGCGGCAGTGCGATAGGCATCCAGCAGCGAGCTGTCCTGCAGCAGGGGCGTCGTGAAGAGCTCGAGCATCGGGAGCATCAGCGAGTCGGTGTAGCTGCGCAGCCAGGTGGGGAGGTCGGCGAGATCGAGATGGTCCCGCTGGGCGGGCAGCTGGAGCAGCAGCGCGCCGAGTGCCATCTCCGTGAGCACGCGGGCGCGGGCCACAGGATCGCGGCTGGGGCTGATCAGCCCGGCGTGCACGCCCTGCTCGAAGTAGTCGGTGGCGTCGACGACGAAGTCCGCGACCAGCTGCTGTGCCAGGGGTCCGCCGGCCTGGAGCCGGCGCAGCACGTAGCCGACCACCGGGGCGTAGCGTTCGGTCTCGGCGAGCTGGGCGAGCATCACCCCGGAGCCGCCGGTGAAGACGTCGAGCTTGTTCTCGTGGGTCACCTCGAGCGCCCGTCGGTCGCACGCCTCGAGGAGGCGCTCACGAGAGCCGTAGTGGTGGATGATCAGACCCGCGCTGACCCCGGCGTCCTGGGCGACGGCACGCAGTGGCGCGCTGAGCCCGTCGACGGCGAAGCGCTGCAGAGCGGCGCGAAGGATGCGCTCCTCGGCAGGTGGGGTGGGTTCCATGGGCGCTCCCTCGGCTCGCTTCGAGCCTCGAACAGAGGCTCCATTGAACTGTCGTTCAACACCCTATACGCGTGTTCAATGCGGAGCAAGGGGGAATCACAGAACGTGCACAGCGTGCCCGCCGCGGACTGGCGCGGGGAACGGGCAGGGAGGGCCTCCCGCAAGGCGTCAGCCCAGGGTGTCGAGCCCGCCCTTGCTGCGCAGCAGCGAGAGCAGCAGATCCTTGGGCCCGTCGGCCGGCTCGAGCGCACACTCGTCGGGCTCGAAGGACCAGGCCGCGCGCAGGGAGCGGAACACCTCGAACTCGGCGTCCCCGGTGCGCAGCGGCACCGCCTTGTAGCCACCGGCTTCGGGCAGGTGGATGATGAACGCGCCGGTCAGCTCGGGCATCTCGCGCGTGGTGCCGTCGTCGTCCAGCAGCAGCTCGGCGCGGCACACGGCGACCCCCTGCAGGGCGTAGTCTCCGCGCACCTTCTTCGAGGTCTTGATGTCTGCGCTGAGCACGGTGTTGCCGATCTTCACGATCGCATCGGTGGTGCCGGCGTAGCCCACGGTGTGGTTCACGACGGTCTGCTCGATCTCGAGGAACTCGGGCTGATAGTCCTCGAGGAAGCGGCCATAGCCGTCCAGGCGCACCTCGGCGCGGGAGATGAGGGCCTGGGGATCCTTCTCGTCGGCGAAGCTGCCGTGTGCGGTGCGCATCTGGTCGATGAGCGCTCCGAGGTGGGCGGCATCGGGACGGGCGCCGCTGGTGCCCCAGTCCTCGCAGGCGGTGTGCACGAGGGTGCCGAAGTCTGCGGCGGAGCGGGTGTACTCCGGGGCGGCCGCCGCGATGCGCTTCTGCGTTCCCCAGCGGTCACGGGTCACCCGGGAGATCTCTGCGGAGGCACGCTGCGGGTTCCGGTCCAGCCAGGCATACATGTCCAGCGCCCGCTTGGAGGCCATCGTCGCGTACCAGCCCTGCAGGAAGTCCTTCGCACGCGCTCCCGCGACCGTGGTGATCGAGGGGTACATGAGCGGCCCGTCGGGCTCGAGTCGGTACATGCGGCCGCGCGGGGTGTCAGCGCTGAGAGAGGGCGTGGTCATGAGTCCTCAGGAGGGGAACTGGCGTCGCCAGGGCGACGAGGATGATGGACGACGCCCACCGTACGCCGCGGCGCGCACAGGTGAGCCCAGCCGGTGCGCGGACGCGCCGGGCCGCTCCCCGGATCACACGCGAGCCGCTCATTCCTCCTCACCGAAGATGAGCCGCTCGGCGATGATCCTGGCCCGACGGGTCAGGCGGAAGTAGCGCTCTTCGAGCTCGGAGGCGGAACCATCCTCGCCATCGATCAACAGCGCCAGGGCGCGCAGGTCGTGACGGTCAGTGGGCAGCACATCCCCCTCGCGGCCCTTCCACAGGAACAGTCCGCGCCGGATCTGCCAGGCCAGGGTCCAGGCATCGGTGAGCTCCTGGGCCTCGCGGGCGGTGAGCAGGCCCGCTTCCGCGGCGGCCGTGAGCTGGTCGAGGGTGCGGGGCGTGCGCAGCCCCTCGACCTCGTGGCCGTGCTCAAGCGCCAGGATCTGGGCGGACCATTCCACGTCCGTCATCCCGCCCCGGCCGAGCTTCACATGGAGAGAGGGATCCGTGTTGCGGGGCAGCCGCTCGGACTCCACCCGCGCCTTCATCCGGGTGATCTCACGGCGGGCCGACTCCGGCAGCCCGCCCTCGGGATAGCGGTAGCGGTCCATCTCCTCGCACAGCTGCTCGGCGACCGCTTCGGAGGCGACCACGGGCCGTGCCCGCAGCAGGGCCTGCTTCTCCCAGGTCTCCGCGTCGCGGCGGTAGTAGTCGCTCCAGGAGTCGAGGCTGCGGGCGAGCGGACCCACCTTCCCCTCGGGGCGGAGGTCCGCGCTGACCCGCATGTCTGAGCGTGCGGTCGGGGCGTTGAGGATCTTCTGGATCTGGGCGGCGACCGCACCGGCGATCTCGACCGCAGACTTGCCGGCGCCGCGGTCGATCACGACGAACTGGACATCGGCGTCGGAGGAGTACCCCATCTCGCGGGCTCCGAAGCTGCCCATTGCGATGATCGCCATCTCGATCCCCAGCGCCCGTGCCGGGTCGGAGCGCTTCTCGCGCAGGCGCAGTGCGGTCTCGACATCCACCTCCGGCTCGCTGTCGAGGGTCTCGGCGTCCTCCCCCACCACCTCCCGGTGCCGGGCCACGACGTGCAGGGCGACCAGCATTCCGGCCTCGAGCACCGCCTCGGCGAGGTCGGTCAGGGCCCGAGCGACCACGGCCGGGCTCGCCACGCCGGTGAGGTGGGCGAGGGCGATGCGCAGCAGTTCGCGGTTGCGGGTGCGGCGCAGCACATCACGGGCCACCTCCGCGTCATCGACCCGGGAGATGACGGCGAGGAACTCCCGCCCCAGCACGTCGCGGGCGAGGGGGCGCAGCTGTTCGTCGCGGGCGAGCCAGCGGACCCCTTCGGGGATCCGCTCGAGCTGCTCGCCGACGTAGCGGCCGGAGGCGAGCACCCGGGTGAGTCGTTTGGCGGCGAGGCCGGAGTCGCGCAGCAGGCCCAGGTACCAATGTGCGGAGCCGATCGTGTCCGAGAGCCGGCGGAAGCCCAGCAGGCCGAGGTCCGGGTCGACGCCGTCAGCGAACCATTCGAGCATGGCGGGCAGCAGCTGACGCTGGATCTTCGCGCGGCGGGAGATGCCCTCGGTGAGCGCGGAGATGTGGTCGAGCGCCCGGGAGGGGTCGCGGTAGCCGATCGCCGAGAGGCGGGCGGCGGCGTCCTCCTGGCTCAGTCGGATCTGCCCGTCGCTGAGCTGCGAGGCGGTCAGCAGCAGCGGCCGGTAGAAGATCTCCTCGTGCAGCTGCCGCACCCGGCGCCGTGTGCGCTGGTAGCGCTGATGGAACTCATCGGTGGACAGGCCCAGGCTGCGGGCGAGACGGCGCAGATCGGAGGCTGCGGTGGGTAGCACCTGGGTGCGGCGCAGGCGGTGCAGCTGGAGGCGGTGCTCGACGCAGCGCAGGAAGCGGTAGGCCTCGTCCATCTCCGCGACGTGGTCCCGCGAGATGTAGCCGCCCTCTCCGAGCCGGGCGAGGGCATCGAGGGTGGAGCGGCCCTGGAGCACCTCGTCGGCGCGGCCATGCACCATCTGCAGCAGCTGCACGGTGAACTCCACATCCCGCAATCCGCCCGGTCCGAGCTTGAGATTCCGCTCGACCTCGGCGCGCGGGATGTGGGCCACCACCCGCCGTCGCATCGCGCGGGCATCCTCGACGAAGCCGTCCCGGGTGGAGGCCTGCCACACCCAGGGCTCGACCATCGCCTCGAACTCGAGCCCGAGCGCGTGGTCCCCGGCGGCCGCGCGTGCTTTCAGCAGCGCCTGGAACTCCCAGGACTTCGCCCACTCGGTGTAATAGCGGCGGTAGGAGGGGACGGTGCGCACGAGGGGTCCGTCCTTCCCCTCGGGGCGGAGGTTCGCATCGACCTGCCACAGCGAGCCCTCACCGGTGCGCTCGGAGCAGGCCCGGGCGAGCTCGCGGGCCAGGGCCGCGCCGATCGCGATGACGTCTCCCTCCCCCTCATCACCGTCCTCAGGGCGCTGTGCGGGGGCGACGACATGCATGACGTCGACGTCGGAGATGTAGTTGAGCTCGCGGGCACCGGTCTTGCCGAGCGCGATCACCGCCCAGCGCACCTTCTCGTGGCCTTCGATGGTCGCCCGCGCGATCGCCGCGCCGGCCTCGAGCGCCGCATCGGCAAGGTCGCTGATCGCGGCGGAGACGCGGGGTTGGAGCGCTGTCGGGTCCGTCGCGCCGACGTCCGCGGCAGCGATCTGCGCGAGCCGGCCGTGATAGGCGATGCGCAGGGCATCTCGCATCTCGCGGCCGCCGTCACCGGCGACGGGGACGTCCGCCGCGGGATCTGCCCCGACGGCCTCGAGCAGGGTGCGCCGGATCTCGGTCGCGGTCATCGTGAGCTCGTCGTCGCCCTCGCGCAGCAGGCTCAGATGCTCGGGATGGCGCGCCAGGAAGTCTCCGAGAGCAACAGAGGTGCCCAGCAGGGTGATGAGGCGATGCCCGGGTGTGCCCGCCGTCCCGATGCCGCCGAGGAACCCCTCCATCAGCGGCTGCTGCCCCGCCTCCTGCGCGGCTTCGGCCAGTCGCAGCAGGCCCAGCACCGCGTCGTCGCCGTCGGCGGTGCGGCCCAGGGCCCGGGCGGCGTCGCCGCCGAGTCCGGCCAGGGCCGGTTCGGCGAGGAAGCGGCGCACTCGGTCGGTGCTGCTGAAGCCGAGGCGCGCGAGGGCCCCGGTGGTGGTCGACGGTTCGCTGCTCACGTGCTCTTCTTTCACTGACGCGGCCTACACTCACGCGGCTCTCACTCACGCGACTTCCAATGACGCGGCGTTTTCAGCGCCGGTGTCCTCAGACCCGGCTGAAGGTCGACCGCAGCTCGTAGTCGGTCACCTGCTCGCGGTAGCGCTGCCATTCCTGGCGCTTGTCCCGCAGGAAGAACTCGAAGACCTGCTCGCCGAGCGTGCTGGCCATCAGCTCGGAGCTCTCGAAGACCTCCAGCGCCCGGAAGAGATCGGTGGGCAGGGGGTCGATGCCCATCGCCCGGCGCTCCCGCTCGGAGAGATCCCAGACCGCGTCCTCCGCCCCCTCGGGCAGCTCGTACTCGCCCTCGATGCCCGCCATGCCGGCGGCCAGCAGCACCGAGAAGGCGAGATAGGGGTTGGCCGAGGAGTCCAGCCCCCGGAACTCGACGCGCGAGCTGGTGCCCTTGGTGGGCTTGTGGAAGGGGACCCGCACCAGCGCGGAACGGTTGTTGTGCCCCCAGCACACGTAGCTCGGTGCCTCCTGCGCGCCCCATAGGCGCTTGTAGGAGTTCACCCACTGATTGGTCACCGCGCTGTACTCCGGGGCATGGCGCAGAAGTCCTGCGATGAAGTGCCGGCCAGTCCGCGAGAGCCCGTATTCGGCGCCCGGCTCGTGGAAGGCGTTCTTGCCGCCCTGGAAGAGCGAGAGATGGGTGTGCATGCCGGAGCCGGGCTGGTCGATCATCGGCTTGGGCATGAAGGTGGCGACCTGGCCCATCGACAGCGCGACCTCCTTGACCACGGTGCGGAGGGTGACGATGTTGTCCGCCGTGGTGAGCGCGTCGGCGTAGCGCAGGTCGATCTCGTTCTGCCCGGGCCCGTTCTCGTGGTGGGAGAACTCCACCTGGATGTTCATCGCCTCCAGGTGCTGGATCGCGGTGCGCCGGAAGTCCTGGCCCTGCCCGCGGTGGACGTGATCGAAGTAGCCGGCGTTGTCGATCGGGCGCAGCGGCTCGCCCTGCGCATAAGGCTCATCGAAGAGGTAGAACTCGATCTCGGGGTGGGTGAAGAACTCCAGCCCCTTCTCCTCCGCTCGGCCGAGGGCCTGGCGCAGCACCCGCCGTGGATCCGAGGCGGCCGGTTCACCGTCGGGGGTCAGCACGTCACACATCATGCGGCCGGTCGCGTTGGTCTCGCCTCGCCAGGCCAGCAGCTCGAATGTGCCCGGATCCGGGCGCAGGAGCATGTCCGATTCGTAGCTGCGGGTGAGGCCCTCGATGGTGGAGCCGTCGATGCCGATGCCCTCGGTGAATGCGGTCTCGAGGTCCGAGGGGGAGATCGCGATGGACTTCAGCGTCCCCGCGATATCGCAGAACCACAGCCGGATGAAGCGCACGTCCTGATCGGAGACGGTGCGGATGACGTCATCGTGGAGATGTCCCATGCGACCAGTGTGCCTCAGGCTTCAAGACTCCCGGAGACGGAACGCCCCGGCATCCGAATGCTGGATGCCGGGGCGCCGATCTCACGGGTGGGAGACTCAGATGTAGTCGCTGCCGTCGATGTACCACTGGCCGTCTTCGGCCTTGATGAAGGTCATCCCCGCATCCTGACCCATCATGCTGACCCCGGCGGTGCCGTCTCCATTGTCGACGCCCTCGAACATCGAGCGGTCGAGCGATTCGAGCAGGGAGGGGTCAACGTCTGTCTCCCCGGCCTCGCCCTCGAAGCCGATGGCGCACTGCTCAAGCACGGTGCCCTCCATCGGTTCGTCGGTCATCGGGTTGAGGATCATCGTGCACGCGGCCGTGCCGTCGCTCTGGGCGGCAGCCTGCAGGAACTCGTAATAGCGGTCACCCACTACGGTGAGATCCTGCTCGCTGATGGCCTCGCCAGCGGCGGCGTCATCGCCAGCAGCTGCGTCGTCGCCCTCGTCGGTGCTCGCGTCTCCGTCACCTTCATCGGTGCTCGCGTCGCCGCCGACGCGGATGCCGACTGCGCACAGATTGGCACAGCAGATCCTGCGCTGTCGCTGGGGAGAACTCCCCATCGCGCACCGCCGCGATCCCTCACGGCAGGCTCAGAAGGGGAGGGAGAAATACCATTCCTGGTCGTCACCCTGCACCATCGGGATGTCCACCGGCTCCCCGAGCAGGCTGAGCGAGACGGTCCCGTCACCGTTGTCGGTGGCCTCGACCATGGAGGTGTCGATCACGTCGAACCGGCCCGGCACCAGCAGCTCGGAGTAGGAGGCGAGGGCGGGTTCCACCCCGTCGGCGCATTCCTGGAGCCGCTCTCCCTCGGGGGCAGTACGGGTGGTGGGATCCAGCACCAGGGCGCATGCCGCGTCCCAGTCCTGGTCATCCAGCAGCTGCAGACCCTCGACGAAGCGCTGCGAGGCGGCCTCGAGCTGCTCGTCGCTGAACGGGCTGCCGGCGGCCTGCCCCCCGCCGTCGCTCGCAGCGGGGGTGCTCTCCTCCGCCGGCGCAGGTCCCGGTGCATCCTGCGGCGAGGTGCTGGCCCGCGGCGACTCGGGCGGTTCGTCCTCACCGCCGGTGCAGGCCGCGGCGCCCAGCGCGAGCGCCAGCATCCCGGCGCCCGCGGCGATGCGGCGGCCGATGCCTTGCTTCCTCGTTCTCACGTCGCCTTCTCCTCCTGGCCGACCGATGAGTGGGTCGGCACCAGAGTGGCACACTCCGGGACCTCCTGCGGCAGGAGACCGGCGACCGGGCGGAGGCGCTGGGGGTGGCCCCGACGGCGATAGGCTGGAGTGCAGTTCCCCACCCGTTCACTGCCCAGGAGCACCTCGTGAGCACTGAGTCCCCCACCGGTCCGGCGAAGATCCGCCTGCGTCATCTGCAGCTGGCCAAGTCGCAGGGACAGCCCTTCGCGATGCTCACGGCCTACGACCAGTTCGCCGCTCAGGTCTTCGAGGCGGCGGGCATCGAGGTGCTGCTGATCGGGGATTCCGTGGGCAGCACGGTGCTGGGTCACACCTCCACCACCTCGACCACCCATCAGGACATGCTCACGTTCACCGGTGCGGTGGCCCGCAGCGTGCGCCGCCCGCTGGTGATGGCGGACCTCGCCTTCGGGACCTATGAGAGCGGGCCAGCGGACGCGCTGCGCCATGGCGTCGAGCTGATCCGTGCCGGCGCGGAGGTGGTCAAGCTCGAAGGCGGAGCGGAGGTCACCGCCCAGGTCCGAGCGCTGGTCGATGCCGGGATCCCGGTGTGTGGCCATCTCGGCTTCACCCCGCAGTCGGTGAACTCGCTCTCGGGCCACCGGGTCCAGGGCCGTGACGAAGCCGGCGCCGAGAAGCTCCTCGCCGATGCCCTCGCCCTCGAGGAGGCAGGAGCCTCCGCCATCGTGCTCGAGCTGGTCCCCGCCGCGCTCGCCGCACGCGTGACCGAGGCGGTCTCCGTTCCCACCATCGGGATCGGCGCCGGGCCGAGCTGCGACGGCCAGGTGCTGGTCTGGCAGGACATGGCCGGGCTCTCCGGCTTCCAGGGCAAGTTCGTGAAGGCGTTCGCGGATCTGCGCGGAGATCTCCAGCAGGCCGCGCAGCAGTACCGCGCCGAGGTCCGGGAGCGCAGCTACCCGGGTCCTGAGCACTCCTTCGAGTGAGCCGGGAGGCTCAGCGCGCGCCGTCGGGCTTCGCCGGCGGGGTGCCGTAGTCCTCCCACTTCTCGTCGGCCTCCTCCCACTTCTCATTGCGGGCGGCAGCGGTCTGCAGTGCCCGCTCCGCCTCCTGTCGGGTCGCGTACGGCCCCATCAGGTCCGTGCCGGGGGACTGCTGCCCCTCCTCCACGTTCCCGGTGCTGAGGTTGTAATAGAACTGCGTGCCCTCGCTCACGTCTGGCTCCTTCTAAGTCGGTGAGAGACTGGTGGACATGACTGTAGAGCAGGAATGGACCCGTCCAGAAGGCCGCGCGCTGCTGGTGCCCGGCACCCTCGGCCCCCGTCGCAGCGTGCCGGCACGCATCGAGCGCCCCGAATACGTCGGCAAGGATGAGGCGGTCTCGGACAGCGGTCCCCGCGTGCAGACCCCTGAGGTGATCGAGCGGGTGCGCGTGGCCTCGCGCATCGCCGCACTGGCCCTGCAGGCCGCCGGTGAGGCGGCCCAGCCGGGCGTGACCACCGATCGGATCGACGAGGTCGTCCACCAGGTGCTGATCGAGAACGGCGCCTACCCCTCGACGCTCGGCTATCTGGGCTTCGAGAAGTCCTGCTGCACGAGCCTGAACGAGGTCATCTGCCACGGCATCCCGGATTCGACCGTGATGGAGTCCGGGGACATCCTCAACGTGGACGTCACCGCCTTCATCCACGGCGTGCACGGCGACTGCAATGCCACCTTCGCGGTGGGCGAGATCCATCCCCGCGCGCAGGATCTGATCACCGTCGCGCACGAGACGATGATGCGCGGGATCAAGGTCGCCAAGCCCGGCCGGGAGGTGAACGTGATCGGCCGCGTGATCGAGAAGTTCGTGGCCCGCCACGGCTACGAGTCGGTGCAGGACTACACCGGCCACGGCGTCGCCGAGGGCTTCCACAACGGCCTGATCATCCCGCACTACGACTCCGCCCCGATGTTCGACGACGTCATCGAAGAGGGCATGACCTTCACGATCGAGCCGATGGTGACGATCGGTTCCCAGGCGTGGGAGCAGTGGGACGACGGCTGGACCGTGGTGACCAGGGACCGTTCCTTCACCGCGCAGTTCGAGCACACGGTGGTCATCACCGCCGACGGCCCCGAGCTGCTGACCGTCGTCTGAGTCGTCACGGACCTCGCGCCGCCGAGACCCTCACGCCAGGTATTCTGGGCGGCTGTGAGCACCGCCACGTCCGGTGCACTGATCAGCGGGGCTCGGACCTGCCCCGCTACGGCAACCAGGAGACACGATGAGCAAGAAGGCCTTCGGGATCGACATCGGCGGCAGCGGCATCAAGGGGGCCCCGGTGGATCTGGCCACCGGTGAGCTCCTCGCGGAGCGGGTGCGGATCGCGACCCCGCAGCCCTCGACGCCCGATGCCGTCGCGGACACGGTCGCGGAGCTGATCGCCTCCTTCGACATCGACGACGACATGCCGGTGGGCGTCACCTTCCCCGCCGTGATCCAGGCCGGGGTGGCCCAGACCGCAGCGAACGTGGACAAGGCCTGGATCGGGACCGACGTCGATGCGCTGCTGACGAAGCGCACGGGCCACGACGTCTTCGTGGTCAACGACGCGGACGCCGCCGGCATCGCCGAGATGACGTTCGGCGCGGGCCAGGACACCTCGGGGGTGGTGCTGGTGGTCACGCTGGGCACCGGCGTGGGCAGCGCGACCTTCGTGGACGGGCGGCTCGTGCCCAACACCGAGCTCGGCCACTTGCTGCTGCACGGGGACTCCGCCGAGAAGTACATGGCCAGCTCCATCCGTGAGAAGGAGGACCTCGACTGGGAGACCTGGGCCGGCCGGCTCCAGGAGTACTTCTCGCACGTCGAGTTCCTCTTCAGCCCCACCCGGATCATCGTCGGCGGCGGTGTGTCCAAGAAGCATCAGAAGTTCCTGCCGCTGCTGGATCTCAAGACCGAGATCGTGCCGGCGGAGCTGCGCAACGAGGCCGGGATCGTCGGCGCCGCAGCCCTCGCCCGCCACGAGCAGAAGTCACTGAAGAAGGCCGCGAAGAAGGCTGGGAAGACGTCCGACGGAAAGTCAGACGAGAAGTCCGCCAAGAAGGCTGCGAAGAAGGCCGCGGAAAAGTCCGAGCAGCAGGCGGGGGAGAAGGAGAAGGTCAAGCGCGAGGCAGCGAAGTAGGCCGCTGCCTTCTGCCCCCTGCACACGGCTCGCGCCGCGCCCCTTCAGGGTCGCGGCGCCTGGGCCCCGAAGGGCGGACCAGCCGGCCTATAAGCCGGGTTCTGTAATCGGCAGCCATCCCTCTACGATCGCCGTTGCCGACGACCTCCAGCGGTCTACCCAGGGACTCGGGCCGGCGCCCTCGAACATCCCCTGTCTGACCTTGCTCCCGGTGGGGTTTACCGTGCCGACCTCGTCACCGAGGCCGCGGTGGTCTCTTACACCACCCTTTCACCCTTACCGCCGCTCCCCGAGGGGTGCGGCGGCGGTCTGCTTTCTGTGGCACTGTCCCGCGGATCACTCCGGGTGGGCGTTACCCACCACCGTGCCGGATGGAGCCCGGACTTTCCTCGGCCCCGAGGCCGGAGCCTCGAGGACGCGGCTGCCCGGCCGACTGGTCCGGCTGCAGTCTACGGGCAGCAGCGGTCTCGACTGCACTCGCAGGGGCACTGACCGCGCGCACTCGCCGCTCTCACCCGCACAGACCCGCACCGACCGCGAGCTGGAGCACGGGCTGGAGCACGGGTTGGACAGGGCCGACGTGCGGAACCTCTCCCCGTGCCCTGACCAGCGGGCGCGCGCGGCGGGACCAGAATGGTCGGATGCTGATCCTGCTGCCGCCCTCGGAGACGAAGACCCGCCCCCCGGAGATCACCGCGGGTCGGCTGGATCTCGAGGAGCTCTCGCTCCCGGCCCTGTTCGAGGCGCGGCAGACGATGCTGCGGGCTGCCCAGCGCACGGCTGCGGGAGCTGATGCCGCGCTCCGCCTCGGCGTCCCGGCCTCCGCACCGGAGCTGGTGGGGCGCATGCTCCATCTCGAGCAGGAACCCGTCGACCGGCCGCTCACGGTCTACTCAGGGGTGCTCTACGACCAGCTCTCAGAGGGCCTCTCCCCTGCTGCGGACCGTCAGGTGCTCGTACAGAGCGCCCTGTTCGGGCTGGTCGACGCCGCTCATGACCGCATCCCCGCCTACCGGCTCTCCGCCGGGTCCTCGCTCTCCCGGCTGGGCAAGGCGGGCACGTGGTGGGCCCGGCAGCTGCGGCCTCTCGCCGCGCAGCTGCGAGCCGAGCAGGCCGAGAGCGGCTCTCCCCTGGTGATCGACTGCCGCTCGGGCTCGTACCGGTCGATGATGCCGATGCGCAGCGGAGACGGGGTGCGGGTGCTCGACGTGGCACCCGTGCAGGAGCGCGCTGGTGTGCGCAAGGTGATCTCCCACGACGCGAAGCGATATCGCGGACTGGTCACGCAGGTGCTGATGGATCTGGAGCGCGCACCGGCCACGCCGGATGAGGCCGTCGACGCGGTCAGCTCCGGGTTGCCCGGCCTGCAGGTCGAGCTCGACGGCGACACCCTCGTCCTGGTGGATCGCGCGGCCTGAGCTCAGCCGGCGCGGCCGCCCCAGGGGTCGGTGGTGTGCTCGCTGAGGAGCACCTCGAGGCCTGGCACCGCGGTCTCGAGCAGGTCCTTCGCGAGCGGAAGCCAGAGCGCCTCGCTCGCGGCATGGGGCACATCGATCAGGGCCGGCACCACCGCGGGATCAGCGGCCGATTCGAGATGCTCGAGCGCCGGATGGTGGCGCAGGTCCGAGGTGATGTACACATCGACCTCGGCGCCGGCGGCGGCGTCGAGGAAGGAGTCCCCGGCCCCCGGGCAGACGGCGACGCGGCGCACCGGACGGTCGGCGTCACCGGTGTGAAGGATTCCGCGGGCGGTCGCGGGGACGAGGCCTGCGATCGCGGAGGTCAGCTCCCCCACCGTGGTGGGCGCGGGGAGGGTGCCCACGGCGCCGAGTCCGAAGCGGTGGGAGCCGTGCGCCGCCTCCGCGGGCACCTCCCCCGGGATCAGCGCGGAGGCGTCCTGCAGGCCGAGCTGCGAGATCCATGCTCCGACGGTGCCGCGGGTGGAGCGGTCCACGTTCGTGTGCCCGCACCACAGGGCGGTGCCGTGCCGCAGCAGGTGGGTGACCACGGCGCCCTTGCCGTCGTCGGCCGGGAGGAAGCTCGCGCCGCGCAGCAGCAGAGGATGGTGGGTGACCAGGAGCTCTGCGCCTCGGTCCACCGCCTCGCGCGCCACCGCGACCGTCGGATCCACCGCCAGCAGCACGCGCTGCACGGCGGCACCCCGCTCCCCCAGCACCAGGCCCACCCGGTCCCAGGACTCCGCCCACGCGAGCGGGTAGGCGTCCTCGAGGGCGCCGATCACGGAACCGACGGTCATGTTGCCGGCAACCCGGTGGCTCTCCACGACGCTCACGCTCCCAGCATCTGTGCTTCGACCAGTGCCGCCTGGTAGGCCTTCCAGGGCATCAGCACACACTTCACGCGGGCAGGGAACTTCGCCGCGCCGAGCAGCGCGATGCTGTCGCCGATGAGGTCCTCGTCGCCCTCGAGCCGCCCCCGGGAGCGCATGGCCGCCTCGAAGTGGTCCTGCGCGGGGGCGACCTCCTCGATGGTGCGACCGATCAGCAGGTCCGCCATCATCGAGGCGGCGGCGCGGCTCATCGCGCAGCCGACGGCGTCATAGGAGATGTCCTCGATCCGCTCACCCCCGTCGGCGAGCTGCAGACGAAGGGTGATCTCGTCCCCGCAGGTGGGGTTCACGTGATGGACCTCGGTGGAGAACGGCTCGCGCAGCCCGGCATGCAGGGGGCGCTTGTCGTGCTCGATCACGAGCTCGGTGTACAGGGCGGACAGCTGGCTGCTCATGAGAGGGATCCGAAGAAGTCGATGGTGTGGGCGACGCCGGCGATGAAGGCGTCGACCTCGGCGGCGGTGGTGTGGACGGAGAAACTGGCACGAGTGGTGCCGTGCACGCCGTAGCGGCGATGCAGGGGCCATGCGCAGTGGTGCCCCACACGCACCTCGATGCCCAGCGAGTCGAGCACCTGGCCGACGTCATGGGGATGCCGGCCGGCGACGTCGAAGGCCACCGCGCCCGTGCGTGACGGGGACGCCGCAGGGCCGATGATCCGCACCCCGTCGATCGCGGCGAGGCCGGTCAGCGCCTGCTGGGTGAGCGCCTGCTCATGGGCGGCGATCCGCTCCATCCCGAGAGCGTCGAGATAGTCGCAGGCCGCTGCGAGCCCCACGGCCTGCGAGATCGGCGGGGTGCCGGCCTCGAAACGGGCGGGCGGCTCGGCGAAGGTGGAGCGCTCCATATCGACCAGCTCGATCATCGAACCGCCGGTGAGGAAGGGCGGCATCTCGGCGAGCAGCTCGTAGCGTCCCCACAGCACACCGATCCCGGTGGGGCCCAGCATCTTGTGCCCGGACGCGGCGACGAAATCCACCCCGAGCTCAGCGACGTCGAAGGGCATGTGCGGCGCGGACTGCGCGGCATCCAGCACAGTGAGGGCGCCGACGGCGCGCGCGGCCTCGACCAGCGTGCCGACCGGGTTCACGGTGCCCAGCACATTGGACTGATGGGTGAAGGCGATGACCTTGGTGCGCTCGGTGACCAGCGAGTCGAGATCGGTGAGGTCGAGGGTGAACTCGTCAGTCACCGGGATCCAGCGCAGAGTCGCGCCGGTGCGCCGGGCGAGCTCCTGCCAGGGCACCAGGTTCGCGTGGTGCTCCATCTCCGTCACCAGGATCTCGTCCCCCTCGCGCACCCGCAGCCGGGCCGGGGTGGACTCGTCGCCGTTGCCGAGTGAGTATGCGACCAGGTTCAGCGCCTCGGTGGCGTTCTTGGTGAACACCACCTCGTCCGGAGAAGGGGCGCCGAGGAAGTCCGCGATGCGTTCGCGGGCATTCTCGTAGGCGTCGGTTGCGAAGCCCGCCATCCGATGGGCGCCGCGCTTGACCGCGGCGTTGTCGCTGAGGAGGTAGGCGACCTCGGCATCGATCACCTGCTGGGGGCGCTGCGAGGTGGCACCGCCGTCGAGGTAGATCAGGGGGGTGTCCGGATCGAGCATCCGGGTGAGGATCGGGAAGTCTGCGCGAATCGTCTCGACGTCGAACTCTCTGCTGGGTGCACTCACCTGCGCGGCTCCTCCTTCAACGGGGCTCCGGCCGAGGCCCCGCGAGCTGCGGAGCACGCCGGTCATGGCTGCCCTGCCAGTATAGGAAGCGTCCAGGTGGACGGGCCGGGCCGTGAGACCCTGTGCACAGTCCCTGACCCCTGCGACCTTCCGGAGGCACCGCCATCACGAATCTCATCCTGCTCGCCATGGCCGTGGCCATCCTGGTCTCGGTGGTCGTCCTGGTCGGACAGCTCCTGGTGCGGCGCCAGCGCGCCCGCGAAGAGTGGGAGAAGTCCGGACGGCCAGAGGCCCCCGCGCCGACGCCCGAGGAGAAGGCGAAGGAGCGTCAGACCGCAGTCATCTGGGGCTGCCTGGTCGTCGCCGTGCCCGTGGTGCTGGTGCTGCTGTATGCCGTGACCGGCCTCTAGCCGCGTCATGAGCGCGGATGAGAAGCCGGGCAGGAGGTAGCCCTGGCCCTCTGCGAGGCGCAGAGTTCGGTGCCACGCCAAGCCAGAGGTACCTTCCGGACGCCGGTGCGGCACCGAAACCGTGAACCGTCCGGAAAGTCGAGCCCGGCACCGCTCTCAGCGCGTGAGCAGCCGGATTCCGTCGAGAACCGCTTCGTGCACTCGAGCATCTCCGAGAGGCAGGAAGTGCCCGCGCGTCTCCAGCTGCACGTTGTGCGCCCCCTCCAGGTGGCTGCCGCCCGGGATGTGCGGGTCGAAGCGGCCGTAGATCGAGATGATGTCCTGATCCACGTGTCGGCTGGCGGCCAGCTCGGCCAGCTCGGGGGAGTGTGGCAGGAAGACGCGGATCGCGGGCAGCGGCAGCAAGCGGGCCAGCGGGGAGCCTTCGAACGGCGTGTTGAGGGCCACGAGTCCCTGGATCACGCCGGTCTCGTTGTACCGGGCGAGCAGGAGCTTGCCGATCAACCCGCCCTTGCTGTGGGCCACCAATACGCAGTGCCCGATGCCTTCACGGCGGATGAATCCGTCCACGAGGTTCGCCATGTCTTCGATGCTGCCGCCGTTGTACCCCATGTCGACGACTGCACGCACGTCGTAGCTGTGCTCGCGCAGCACGTCAGCCACCGGACGCATGAAGGACCAGGTCTCGTAGATCCCGGGCAGAAGAACGACGACGAGCTTGTCCGGACCAGGCTGGCGGTAGGTGTGGGGGTCGGGCCGGCGGACCAGCGCGGTGATCTGCCAGCGGAGGGCGTAGGCGTAGTCGCGGGCCCAGGCATCGAGATCGGCTCCGGCCTCGGCGAGCATCTCAGGCAGGCGACTCAATGGACCGGGAGAAAGCTCTTTCAGGCGCAACCTGCGACCGGTCATGCGCTCGGGGAGGTGGTCTGCGGACCGGGACGGCCGCCGTTGACGGCGGCGAGGAACGGTGCGCAGGCGGCGGCGAGATCGTGCGGCCGAATGTGCTGGACGTTATGGGAGCCGCCGGGGATCTCCCGCAGGGCGGCGTCCGGGGCCAGGCGCACCAACAGGCGCACCCACTCGGCGGACGCGATCGGATCCCGCGCCCCGCGGACCACAAGTCCCGGAACGGTGCACCGTGGAATGGTCTCCTCGGTGTGGTCAGCGAGCATGTGCCGGGCAGTGCGCAGATACCGCAACGGGCCCATCCGCAGATAGTTGCGGAACACCACCGCGTTGCTGAGGGGCGACTCGATCAGGGTGTCCCGCAACAGCCGCATGCCTTGGGCGTGCAGGCTGCGCGCGGCCGGGTCCACGGTCGGGCCGATCAACATATAGCCGGCGCACAACCCCGGATGGTCGGCGATCGCGTCCGCGACGATCTGGCAGCCCATGGAATGACCTACGAGGACGGGCGCATCCAGCCCCAGCGTCGTGACCACCCCCACGACCACGTCGCTCAGCTCCGGGACGGTGAGCGCGCGGACCGGCTGCGGCGTGCTGCCGTAGCCCGGCAGATCGAGGGTGTACACGTCGTGAGTGACTGCGAGCAGGTCGCCGTACGGCAGGAAGTACTCCCCCGACATGCCGATCCCATGCACCAGCACGATCGGTGGGCGCTCCGGGGCGAAGGTACCCCGCACGTCCACGGTATGGCCGCCAACGTGCACACGCCGTGTGTGGAGCCCGGCGCCCGGCTCATCCTTCTGGCACACCATCGTCCTTCCTGAACCCCATGGGGGCCTGCTGGAGGCGCCGGTCATCTGTTCTCGCTCAGGACCCGGTCGCACTGCTGGGTAGCGTAGAGGGTTCCGTCGAGCTCCGCCGGCGGGACGTCGTCGAGCTCGCCGTGTTGGCTCGTCGTCCCCGGACTCCGTATTCCTCGAGCGGTCCGCGCCCCACCGGTCCCACGCATCCGACCGCGGTCCGCCGCCCACAGGCCCGGCACGCCCAGGTGCGATGGCCTCCCTCAGTCGGCCCGGCGCCGCACCGGCAGGCGCGCCAGCCGATCGTGTGGCAGTCGCTGCCGCAGTCGCACGGCGGAGGCATCGGCTCGACCCATCCGCGGGATGCGCGGACCAGCCAGGTCGTGGTGATCATGGGCCCGAGTCTGCGGCTCGCGCCGGACAGTCGACGCCGCCCTTTTGCTCAGAGCAGCTCGGGAATCCTGGCTCTGCGCTGTTCGTACAGGCCAGAGGCCTTTCGTGAAGTGGGTCGTGAGGGGCTCGAACCCCCGACCTCCTGGGTGTAAACCAGGCGCTCTGACCAACTGAGCTAACGACCCGGACGGGGGCGGACCCCCGTGGCCTCCAGCACACCGGAGACCGTGACGCTCCTCACCGGAGCGTCGTCTCGGCTCAGCTGGGGCGGCTGGCCAGGCGGGTGCCGTTCCAGTCCGGGGCGAGGCTCACCGAGCTCATCACCCGCAGCCCGGCGATGCTCGCACTCTCCTGGATGTCTCCCGGCATCACGTGACCGGGGCGGCCTGCCTTGGGGACCAGCATCCACACCGGCGCACCGGGCTCGATGTTCCGCAGGGTGTCCACCATGGCGTCGGTGAGGTCACCGTCGCCATCGCGCCACCACAGCACCACGGCGTCCACGATCTCCTGGGTGTCCTCATCCTCGAGCTCGTCGCCGATGAGATCCTCGATCGCATCGCGCAGGTCAAGATCGACATCATCGTCGTAGCCGATCTCCTGCACGATCTGGCCCGTGGTGAAGCTCAGCACCTCGGCGAGGGAGCTGGACGAAGTGGCGTCTGCCGACGGTGACAAGAAAGGACTCCTTCAGAGCGGGGGTATGACGAACTCGGCAGCGACGGGGGCCTGCAGGGCCCGAGGCCGTGCTGCGCGGGCCTGATTCTATGTCACGCGCACCTCACATGCATTCCGGGACGAGAGTCCCGGTGCCAGCACCGGAGAATTCGATGTCCGACGTGTCACAGATGCGGACGGTGCGTGGAGGTCCCGCGCCCTCCTGGCAACGGTAGGCTTGCACGCACCGAGGCCGACGGAGCAGGGCCCACCGGCGATTCCCGCTCCCCCGGCCGGTCCGCCCCCTCCCGTAGAGAGAAGGACAGTGTGACTTCGCACGAGACCCCTCGTCCCATCGGCATCAACCTGCCGAGCCATGCCCAGGATCCGGATCCGGAAGAGACCCGGGAATGGTTGGACTCGTTCGACGGTCTCGTCGAGCACCGCGGTGCCGAGCGCGCCTCCGAGATCGTCCAGAGCGTCATCCAGCACGCCCGGGAAGAGGACATCCACCTCCCGGAGTCGCTCACCACGGACTACGTGAACACCATCTCGGTCGAGCAGCAACCGGAGTACCCCGGTGACCTCGAGCTCGAGAAGGAGCTGCGCAACATCAACCGCTGGAACGCGGCGATGGTGGTGCACCGGGCGCAGGCTCCCGGGATCGGCGTCGGCGGGCACCTCTCGAGCTACGCCTCGATCGCGACCATGTACGAGGTCGGCTTCAACCACTTCTTCCGCGGACGCAACCATCCCGGCGGCGGCGACCACGTCTTCTTCCAGGGCCATGCCTCCCCCGGCATCTACTCACGCGCCTACATGATGGGCCGCCTCTCCCAGGACGACCTCGACGGCTTCCGCCAGGAGGTCTCCAGCGAGCACGGGATGCCCTCCTACCCGCACCCGCGGGCGATGCAGGACTTCTGGGAGTTCCCGACCGTCTCGATGGGCATCGGCCCGGTCGCCGCGATCGAGCAGGCCTCCTTCGACAAGTACCTCCAGAACCGTGGCCTGAAGGACACCAGCGAGCAGCACACCTGGGCATTCCTCGGCGACGGCGAGATGGACGAGGTGGAATCCCGCGGCGCCCTGCACATCGCCGCCAAGGAGCACCTGGACAACCTCACCTTCGTGGTGAACTGCAACCTGCAGCGCCTGGACGGCCCTGTCCGCGGCAACGGCAAGATCATCCAGGAGCTGGAGAGCCAGTTCCGCGGTGCCGGCTGGAACGTCATCAAGGTGATCTGGGGCGCGGGCTGGGATCCGCTGCTCGAAGAGTCCACCGACGGCGCGCTCATCGACCTGATGAACGCCACCCCGGATGGCGACTACCAGACCTACCGCGCCGAGTCCGGCGGGTTCATCCGCGACAACTTCTTCGGCCGCGACCCCCGCACCAAGGCACTGGTCGAGGACATGTCCGATGAGGACATCTGGTGGAAGCTGAACCGCGGCGGTCACGACGCGAAGAAGATCTACGCAGCGTTCAAGCAGGCCACCGAGAGCAACGGCAAGCCGACCGTGATCCTGGCCCACACCGTCAAGGGCTACCGCCTGGGCAAGAACTTCGCGGGCCGCAATGCGACCCACCAGATGAAGAAGTTCACCCCCGAGGACCTCAAGGCCCTCCGCGACACGCTGCGCATCCCGATCAGCGACGAGCAGCTCGAATCCGCCGGCAGCGTCTACGACGCACCGTTCTACCTGCCGGACGACGATGCACCGGTGATGAAGTACCTCAAGGAGCACCGCGCCGCCCTCGGCGGTCCGGTCCCCTCACGCCGCACCGAGCACAAGCCGCTGAACCTCCCCGGCGACAAGGCCTACGAGGTCGTCAAGCGCGGTTCCGGCAAGCAGGAGATCGCCTCCACAATGGCGCTCGTGCGGCTGCTGAAGGACCTCATGCGCGACAAGGAGACCGGCAAGCGCTGGGTCCCGATCGTCCCCGACGAGGCCCGCACCTTCGGCATGGACTCGCTGTTCCCGACGGCGAAGATCTACAACCCCGACGGTCAGAACTACCTCTCCGTCGACCGCGATCTGCTCCTGGCCTACAAGGAGTCCACCTCCGGCCAGATCAAGCACATGGGCATCAACGAGATCAGCTCCACCGCAGCCTTCACCGCGGCAGGCACCTCGTACGCCACGCACGACTTCCCGATGATCCCGTTCTACATCTTCTACTCGATGTTCGGGTTCCAGCGCACCGGTGACTTCTTCTGGGCCGCCGGCGACCAGATGGCCAAGGGCTTCGTGATCGGCGCGACCGCCGGCAAGACGACGCTCGCGGGCGAGGGCCTGCAGCACATGGACGGCCACTCGCCGATCCTCGCGTCGACCAACCCCGGGGCCGTGATCTACGACCCCACCTATGGGTATGAGCTCGGCCACATCATCCGCGACGGTCTCCAGCGCATGTACGGCGAGGACGACCGCGTCGCAGAGGTCTTCTACTACATCACGGTCTACAACGAGCCGATGGTGCAGCCCAAGGAGCCCGAGGGCCTGGACGTCGAGGGGCTGCTCAAGGGCATGTACCTGCTCGAGGCCAAGCCTGACGGCGATGGCCCCGAAGCTCAGCTGCTCGCCTCCGGCGTCGGTGTCCCGTGGGCGCTGCACGCCCGCGAGCTGCTGGCCGAGGACTGGGGCGTGAAGGCGAACGTCTGGTCGGTCACCTCGTGGACCGAGATGCGCAAGGAGGCCCAGGAGGCTGAGAAGCACAACCTCCTGCATCCTGAGGATCAGCGCACTCCGTGGATCTCCCAGCGGCTCGAAGGCGTCGAGGGTCCGTTCGTCGCGACCTCCGACTACGACTTCATGGTCCCGGACATGATCCGCGAGTGGATCCCGGGACGCTACGGCGTGCTCGGGGCCGACGGCTGGGGCTTCTCGGACACCCGTCCGGCAGCTCGCCGTCACCTGAAGATCGATGCGCACTCGATGGTCGTCAAGGCCCTTCAGCTGCTCGCCAAGGAGGGCAAGGTGGACCCCTCGGTGGTGCGCCAGGCCATCGACAAGTACGACCTGACGAATGTGAATGCCGGCCAGTCCGGCTCCTTCGGCGGCGAGTCCTGATCGCCCCGTCGGGCCGCCCGTCCTCGTGACGGGAGGCCCGACGGTCTCTCCCCCAGCCGGCCCGTCTCGTCCTCCGAGCGGGCCGTGCCCCGTCTCTCCCTGGAGGTACCAGTGCTCGCGATCGTCTGTCCCGGACAAGGGGCGCAGAAGCCCGGATTCCTGAGCCCGTGGCGTGAACTGCCCGGCGTCGAGGAAGCGCTCTCAGCCCTGTCCGAAGCGGCAGGCGTCGACCTGCTCCGCCACGGCACCGAGTCCGATGCGGACACCCTCCGCGACACCGCCGTGGCCCAGCCGCTGCTGGTCGCCGCGGGCATCATCGCCGCTTCGTCCCTGTACCAGGAGCAGGGCCTGCCCGCCGCTGACGCCTTCGCCGGCCACAGCGTCGGAGAGCTCACGGCCGCTGCACTGGGCGGGGTGCTGAGCAACGAGGACGCGATGCGTCTGGTCGCCGTCCGCTCCCAGGCGATGGCGAAGGCTGCGGCGGCGGAGCCCACTTCGATGGCGGCCGTCGTCGGCGGCACCCGCGAGGACGTCATCGCGACGATCCGGCGCCACGGCCTGCACCCGGCGAACATCAACTCCGCCGCCCAGGTGGTCGCAGCCGGGACGGGTGAGAAGATCGCCGCCCTGGTCGAGGACGGTCCCGCGAAGGCTCGCGTGATCCCCCTCCAGGTCGCCGGCGCCTTCCACACCCCGTACATGGCCGGGGCCCGCGAGGAGCTGGCAGCGTTCGCGCCCGGCCTGCACCCCTCGGACCCGTCGGTGCCGCTGATCTCCAACGCCGGTGGCGAGGTCATCACCTCCGGTGCCCGCTACCTCGAGCTGATCGTGAACCAGGTCGCCTCCCCCGTGGACTGGGAGGCCTGCATGGCGGCGCTGCGCGAGCGCGGCGTGACCGCGCTGATCGAGGTCGCCCCCGCAGGGACCCTCACCGGGCTCGCCAAGCGCGAGCTGAAGGGGATCGCGCTGGCGAACCTCAACACCCCTGACGATCTCGAGTCGGCCCGTGCCCTGGTGCGCGAACATGCTGGCGTCGCCCCCACGGATCAGGAGAACTGACATGACCGTCGCCCTCACCTCTCAGAAGACCGTCCCCGGCTCGCAGGTCCTCGCCTATGGCGCGGCCCGCGGCGATGTCGTCGTACCCAACGACGACCTGGTCGGTCCGATCGACTCCTCCGATGAGTGGATCCGGCAGCGCACCGGCATCATCACCCGCATGCGGGCCAGCAAGGACGTCGGCGTCAAGGACCTCTCGCTCACAGCGGCCAAGGAGGCGATCGAGCGTTCCGGTATCGATCTGGAGACGCTCGACGCGATCATCGTCTCCACCATCTCGTTCCCCTACCCGACCCCGTCCCTGGCCACGCTGCTGGCCGGAGAGCTGGGTCGGCCCGACGTCATCGCCTATGACATCTCCGCCGCCTGCGCCGGCTTCGCCTACGGGATCGGTCAGGCGGATTCGCTGATCCGCTCAGGTGCCGCCCGTCATGTGCTGGTGATCGGCGCGGAGAAGCTCTCCGATTTTGTCGATCCCACCGATCGCTCGATCTCCTTCCTGCTGGGTGATGGCGCGGGAGCCGCGATCGTCGGACCGAGCGACGCTCCCAAGATCGGCCCCACCGTGTGGGGCAGCGACGGCGACAACTGGAACACCATCCGGATGACGAACTCGCTGGTGAACTTCCGCGACGGCAACGGCCCGTGGCCCACCCTCGAGCAGGACGGCCGCACGGTGTTCCGCTGGGCCGTCTGGCACACCGCCGAGAAGATCCGCGAGATGCTCGAGAAGTCCGGGATCGGCATCGAGGACATCGACGTGTTCGTGCCCCACCAGGCCAACATGCGGATCATCGACGAGCTCGCCAAGCAGCTGAAGCTGCCTGATTCCGTGGTGATCGGCCGGGATATCGCCGAGACCGGGAACACCTCTGCCGCCTCGATCCCGCTGGCCACGCACCGTCTGATCGAGGAGGGCGCCGCCAAGAGCGGCGACGTGCTCGTGCAGTTCGGCTTCGGTGCCGGCCTCGCCTACGCGGGCCAGGTCCTGATCCTGCCGTGATCCGTCGCGGGCGCACTGTCGCCCGCATCACGCCTCACGGGGGACACGATCCCCGCTGGCCGATTACCGCGCGGTAGCACGGGTAGTCTGTGACCGCCACACATCCGCACACCTGAAGGAGCACCCATGGCACACACGGAGAACGAGATCCTCGAGGGCCTCGCCGAGATCGTCAACGAGGAGACCGGTGTCGCCACCGAGGACGTCAAGCTCGAGAAGTCATTCACCGACGACCTCGACATCGACTCCATCTCGATGATGACCATCGTCGTCAACGCCGAAGAGAAGTTCGACGTCCGCATCCCCGACGAAGAGGTCAAGAACCTCGCGACCGTCGGCGACGCCGTCAAGTACATCGCGGGCGCCCAGAACTGAGCCCCGCCTGACGCCCGGGACGATCCCGTCCCGGGCGTCGCCGTTTCGTCTGCCGCCCCGACCCGGAGGTCCGTATGCCCGCTCCCCGTTCTCGTGTCGCCGTGACCGGCCTCGGCACCGTCAACCCGCTCGGCGGTGACGTGACCTCCACCTGGGAGGCCGCTCTGGCCGGGACCTCCACCGCGCGCACCTTCGACAACGACTGGAAGGAGCGCTACGGGCTGTCCGTGGACTTCGCCTGCCAGATCGTTCCCGGCGCTCTCGATTCCCTCACCCGGCCCGAGTCCAAGAAGCTGGACCCCTCCGGGCAGTACTCCATGGTCGCCGCACGTGAGGCCTGGGCCGATGCCGGTGCCCCCGAGGTCGCCCCCGAACGGCTCGGCGTCGTGGTCGGCACCGGCATCGGTGGCATCTGGACCACCCTGGACCAGTGGGACGTGGTGCGCGAGCGCGGCGCCCGGCGGGTCAACCCGTTCACCGTCCCGATGCTGATGGCGAACTCCTCGGCCGCCAACATCTCGATGGAGCTCGGCGCCCGCGCCGGTGCCCACACCCCCGTCTCCGCCTGCGCCTCCGGCGCCGAAGCGGTCGCTCTGGGCATGGGGATGATCCGCGACGGCCGGGCCGACGTGGTCGTCGTCGGCGGCACCGAGGCATCGATCCACCCGATGACCATCGCCGCCTTCGCGAACATCCGCGCCCTCTCGACCCGGGTCGATGATCCCGAGCACGCCTCGCGCCCCTACGACGTGGACCGCGACGGCTTCGTCCTCGGCGAGGGCGCGGCCATCCTGGTGCTCGAGAGCGAGGAGCACGCCGCCGCCCGCGGTGCCCGCGTGTACGCCTACGCCTCGGGGCGCGGCATGGCCTCCGACGCGCACCACATCTCCGCCCCCTCCCCCGAGGGTCAGGCCAGCGCAGTGCGCGAGGCCGTCGAGGATGCGGACGTCGCCGCGCAGGACATCGTGCACCTCAACGCCCACGGCACCTCCACCCCGCTGGGCGACATCGGCGAGCTCAACTCCGTCTCCACCGCGCTGGGCGGCGTCACGGACCAGATCGTGGTCTCCTCGACCAAGTCGATGACCGGCCACCTGCTGGGCGGCGCCGGCGCACTCGAGTCCGTCTTCTCGGTCCTCGCCTCGCACCACCGCCTCGCCCCGCCGACGATCAACATCGAGAACCTCGACCCGGAGACCCCGATGCGGATCGCACAGAACGCGCCGGCCGAGCTGCCGGGCGGCGACATCGCCGTGCTGAACAACGCGTTCGGCTTCGGCGGCCACGACATTGCGGTGGTCTTCACCAGCGCCTGATCGACGTGCCACGCGGCGCGTTCTCGCGCCGCGCAGCACCCTGCCCACCGCGCAGTCCGCTGAACGGCGTTCGGAGCACTTCCCTTACCGGAGAGTGTTCCGGGCGCCGTTCCGGTCTTCCATGGGCTTGGCTTCCACGGACCATGAGTGCAGCTGCGCTCAGCTCACGCGGTGCAGCCACCGCATCGGCACGCCCTCACCAGCATGACGGTAGATCTCGAGATCGTCGTCCCAGGGGGCACCGAGGGCGATGTCGAGCTCATGGCGGAGGGCGTGCGGGTCGTTCCCTGCCCGTTCCATGCAGCCGCGCACATGGTCCTCGGTGAGGACGATGTTCCCTGCATGATCGGTGGCGGCATGATGGATGCCGAGCTCGGGGGTGCAGCTCCAGCGGGCACCGTCCACTGCGGCGGTGGCCTCCTGGGTGACCTCGAAGCGCACCTCGTTCATGCCGCGCAGCGCACTCACCAGCTGGGCCCCGGTGTCCTCGCGCCCGCGCCAGGTCATCTCGGCACGTTGCAGCCCACGGCTCACCGGCTGGTCTTCCCAGCGGATGCGTGCGGGCACGCCGAGAACTCCGCTGGCGGCCCATTCGATATGCGGCGTGAGGGCCCGCGGAGCGGAGTGAATATACAGAACGCCCTGAGTCATCTCGTTCCTTCCGGTCTCCGATGCGTCTTCCCCAACGAATCGGTACCGCGGATGGATCTG
The DNA here is from genome assembly GCF_052378395.1 of Brachybacterium sp. AOP29-B2-41. NCBI lineage: Bacteria > Bacillati > Actinomycetota > Actinomycetes > Micrococcales > Dermabacteraceae > Brachybacterium > Brachybacterium sp. AOP29-B2-41. Next base: position 100,074 of record NZ_JBQSXR010000003.1, on the reverse strand, counting down.
ATGACAGAGGTGGCTGTCGGTGTAGAGCTTAGAGGGTCTCCCTGATCTGGCGCAACGCCCGCTTCTTGACCGAGCGTTCGAGGCCGTCGATGTACAGCGCACCGTCGAGATGACCGACCTCGTGCTGGATGAGCCGTGCGATGAGCCCCTCCCCCGCGAACTCGATCTCCTCACCTTCGAGGTTCGTGCCGATGCACCGGGCGTAGGCGGAGCGGGTGCGCGGGAAGAACAGCCCGGGCACCGACAGGCAGCCCTCGTCGTCGTGCTGGAGCTCCTCGGAGAGCTCGACGATGACGGGGTTCAAGATGTATCCGAGCTCCTGCTTCTCCACCAGGTGCCAGGAGAAAGCACGCAGGTTCACCCCGATCTGATTGGCGGCGACACCGGCCCGCCCCTCGTCGTCCACGGTGTCCAGCAGGTCGCGCACCAGGATGCGGGTGCCATCGGTGATCTTCGTGATCGGGTCGCAGGCAGTGCGCAGAACAGGGTCGCCGACGACCCTGATAGGGCGGATGGTCATGCCTGCGCCTCCCGCTCAGCACCGAGCACGCGGTGGGTGACCTCCATGCCGGGGACGACGGACCGCTCGACCGTGCAGCCGGCGGCGACCGCGCGGCCGAACACCTTCACCACGGTGGCGATCTCGCTCTCGGTGAGCCCTTCAAACGGGAGCTGCACCTCTTCGGCGATGCTCAGGTAGCGGTTCTCGGCCGCGTCGGAGGCCCCGTGGGCCCACAGGCGCATCGGGAAGTCATCCCCCAGGCGGCGAGCGAGATTCACATCGCTGCTCATTCCGGCGCAGCCGATCAGCGCGAGCTTCAGCAGCTCACCGGGGTTGATCTCCCCGTCGCCATGGCCGATCGGGATCTCGACCCCGCGTTGGTTGCGACCCACCAGGGTGCGGGCACCGGAGCGGTCCGCCCAGACGCTGCCGGGACCGAAGCTCTCCGGGAGCTCGAAACGGTCATCGGGGACGGTGGGCATCGTCCTTCTCCTTCACGAGAACCATCAGGAAATGGGACAGCCCCGGATCATCTCCGGGGCTGTGCTCCTGTACTGGGCTCCCGCACTTGGATTCGAACCAAGAACCGCTCGATTAACAGTCGAGTGCTCTGCCGTTGAGCTATGCGGGATCGACCTGAACGACTGTAGCAGGATCTGGCCGGTGCTCGCATCTCCGTTCTGCCCTCCCACCGGCTGATATGACGAAGGTAACGCCGCGCAGCCCAGGTTCCGACGGCGCCGATTCGGGTGCGTCCCGGTGTCCCGTGTGCGGTAGATTCGGGTGCGCTCCTCAGGAGCGCACGGCCCAGTAGCTCAGCCGGTCAGAGCAGCGGACTCATAATCCGTCGGTCGCGGGTTCAAGCCCCGCCTGGGCTACGACGTAGCTGGGACTTCAACGAAGAGTCCCGTCACCCCCAGAGAGGATCCGGCATGGCCTTGGTACTTGACCTTCTCCTAGAGCTGTTGGCTGCGCTCGTCCCCACCAGGAAGCGCAGGAAGGGGCCCCGCAGGGGCGGCAACAGATCCTGACCCCGGCCAGCAGCGGGCCGGGGAGTCCTGCCCCGGCCGTGGTCACACCGGCAAGGCGGTGATCACGCGCGGGTGACGGTGGTCTTGACCGGAGTCGGATTCTGGAAGATGTCGAGCACCGGGCAATGGGCATCGACGGCCTCGCGCAGCGCGTCGTAGCGCTCGCTCGTCTCCGGTCCCGAGAGCTCGATATCAAGCCGCACCTCGGAGAACCCGCCACGCACGGACTCGTCGGCGCCGAACAGACGCGCCGCGTCCAGATCGGCTTCGGCCCTGATGACGATGTCATCGAACGGAATGCCGAGCTGCTGCGCGTAGAGGCGATAGACGACGACCTGGCATCCGACCAGCGCGCCGAGCGCGTATTCGACGGGGCTGGTCCCGGCGTCATCGCCAGCTAGCGCTGCGGGCTCGTCGACGACGAAGGAATGCTTGCCAGCGCGCACAGTCGTTGCCACTGAACCGGCACCGGCGCCTTCGACCGCGTAGGTCAGATGGGCTTTCGACCGATCGGCATCCATGCGCTCGGCCCATGCGCTGCCGGCGTTCGTGAGGCGAGCGGCGCGATCTTCGGCGGAGATGTCGGGGACGGCGGACTGGATGCTTGCTGTGGCGGTCATGACGGCGACGATAGAAGGGCCTGCCGTGGGTACCAAGACCTGCGAAACCTTCCGCCATCGAGTGTCATCTGGAGCCATGAGCGCTTCTGGATCAGCCCAGCTTCTCTGCCGCTGCTCCTGGCACAGGACGCGGAGGATCGACTCGACTGCGCTCCGGCACGTGTCACCGTGGCCGGCAGGCGATCTCGATCAGTCCCTCGGCAGCGAGCTCCCGGGCTGGTCGATCCTCGGCGAAGAGGTGTGCGGACAGGTGCTGGCGCGGTGGGTCCCAGGTTGCCTCTGCAAAGTCCTGCCATCGGCCTGTTCCTCCCACCCGGCAGTGCCAGTCGCTCCGGGGAGCGGCCCTCAGGAACGGCTCGATCACCAGGGCCAGCAGATCAGCGAGGGTCGCCTCGAACGGCACCTCCACCTGTCGGTGCAGATCGTGCCGGTCGCCGGCGTGGGCGTCGAGGCGCTGGGCGTCGACGAGGAGTGAGCCCGGGGCGGACGGTGCGAGCTGCGGACGATCCATCCACGAGCCCGACGCCTCGGGTACCCGGCGCGCGGCCCCCTCGCAAGAGGTCACAGCGCCCCGCCGGCGGGGTCCCACCTGGGAAGGTCCGCCACGGGCATCTCAGTCGTCTTCGATCGCGAAGGCGCCGGACTCGTCAGCGAACAGCGCCGTCTGGCCTGGAACTGCGACGCGGAGGAATCCGTCGACCATGGGGAAGCGGTCTCGGAAGGACCCGACGGACCAGACCTCGTGGTTGCTCGCATCGTCCATATAGGCCTCCGACTCGAGCCCCGTGACCGACTGGACCTCCCGGCCGGTGAACGTCACCCACCGCGGAGGATGCTCGGCGTGGAGCTTCGAGAGGAACACGGGCATCGCACCGGGCAGTCCGGCCGCGCCGACCGCACTCCCCCGGGTCACGTCCAGCAGGGCATCCACAGATCCTGCCTCGTCGCGCAACGAATCCCAGCCGCTCGAGGCGATGTGACTCGCCTCGGCATCGGTGAGCAGCCGCAGGGTGCACACGCGGCCGAGGACCTCGCCGTGCTCGGAGCGCACCTCGTCGAAGGCGGCGCCCCACCGGGAGCCCGTCGCGAGGATCGCGGAGATCCCGGTGCCCGAGAGGAACGGCTCGCTGTTGCGCCACGGCGTGCCCATCGGCGGCACGCGCCGGTTGTTCGCGATGTTGTCGCAGACGATCCTCATCGCCACCAGGGCGGCGCCCTGCTGACCGTCGACCACCTCCACCGCGAGCTCGACCCGTTCGCCCGAGTCGGTGGGGATCTGGGAGGCCCCGGCGGTGATCAGGGTGATCGGTCCGTTCTCGGGGCGCTTCTCGACGACCATCACGGAGCCGCCGATCCGGTCCTCCAGGACGATGGGCTCCGTGCCGAGGGCATCGAAGACGTGGTTCGGGAACGCGTCGAGAGCTGCCATGACGAGAGTCTGGCAGAGAGACGTCGACACCGGAACTCCGACGACGCGATGAGTCCAGCATCCCGCAGGCGCACTGACGCGCCCGCAAATGACCACGTCATGACCCGCAGCATCTAGATGGTCTGGCTGTAGCCGAAGAATTCGCGAATTCGATGCCTTTGATCCATTTGAGGAGCTTGAATCCGAGTTGGAGCTCATTGCGGAGTCGAAGCGGAGCACTCCTCATGCAGAAAGTTTCCCTCGTCGCCCTTGCCCGTCACGAGCTGGGCCAGGCCCGTGAGGCCTCGAGCGGCCGGAGCGCGAAGACTGTCTTCGGAGGTCATGAGCATCAACTGCGCCAGACGGTCGTCGCTCTCCGCGCCGACGAAAGCCTGTCCGAACATGAGAACCCTGGTGAGGCCACAGTGCAGGTGCTCAATGGCCGCGTCCTTCTCAAGTTCGGGGAGGTGTCATGGAACGGCTCCCCGGGCGACCTTCTGACCGTCCCCGACGGGCCGCATTCGCTCGACGCCGTCGAAGACTCCGTCATCCTCCTGACCGTGGTCAAGCAGCTCTGAGGCGCCCACCTGATCCGTCGGTCGCGGGTTCGAACCCCTGACCAGCCAGAACGCCCCCTCGGCACCCACGCCCATCGCTCACAGCCACTCCCGAGCCCGCGCATAACGGGCGGCCTCGCGCCGGGTGCGGGTCTGCGTCTTGTGCATGGCATTGGAGAGGTAGTTGCGGACGGTGCCCTCGGCGAGGTGGAGCCGCGCCGCGATCTCTGCGACCGAGCAGCCCTCGAGGGTTTCGCGCAGCACATCGAGCTCCCGGTCGGTGAGCGGGGAATCATCCAGCACGGCCTGCGCCGAGATCTCGGGGTCGATCCAGCGCCTGCCTGCATGCAGGGTCTCGATCACCTCGGCGATCAGGGCCGGATGGGCCGCTTTGCTCACGAATCCGCTCACGCCCAGCTTCAAGGCGCGACGGAGCACCCCGGGCCGGGCGTGTCGGGTGAGCATGAGGATCACCTGTTCGGGGCGGCGCCGCCGGATGATCTCCACCGCCGCGAGACCGTCCGTGCCCGGCATCTCGAGGTCGATGAGCAGCACATCAGGTTGATGCTCCATGACTGCATCGACAGCGGCAGCGCCATCTGCCGCTTCACCGACGACCTCGATGTCCGCCTTCAGGGGCAGCAGGGAGGCCAGTGCTGAGCGCAGCAGGGCCTCATCATCCGCGAGCACGATCCGGATCACGGGAACCTCCTCTCGACACGCTCTGACGAGGCGGGGGCAGGGGCAGGGTCCGCGGCAGGGAAGTGGGCCGTGGTGCGGAACTCGCCCCCGGCCTGCGTCGCGGTGAGCATGCCGCCTTCGCTCGCGACCCGGGCGCGTAAGGTCTCCAGGCCGCGCAGGGCCGGCGCCGGGCCGATGGCCGCGCCGTCGTTGACGATCTCGATCCCGCCGTCGGTGAGCGTGATCGAGACGCGGCTGGCCTGGGCATGGCGCAGGATGTTCGTCGTCGATTCGCGCAGCACCTGGCTCAGCAGCTCCCCGATCCCGGAGCGGGTCTCCCCGGCGCGGGTGATCCGCACCGTGACCCCGGCGGCGGCCAGGAGGTTCCGGGCGTTCTCCAGCTCGGCGCGGAGGTTGAGCCTGCGCTGGGCGTAGGCGAGGCTCTTGGTCTCCTTGATGGTCTCCTCCACCTGCGCGTACACCTCGCGGAGCTCGGTGATCGCGCGGGCGGGGTCGCGGTGGACGAGCTCCTCGGCGAGCGCGACCTTCAGGTTCACCACGTGCAGCGTGTGGCCCTGGATGTCATGGAGCTCGCTGGCGAAGCGCATCCGCTCACGCATGATCCCCAGCTCCGCCTCCGCCTCCTGAGCGACCTCCAGATCGTCGATGATCCGCCAATAGCTCTGGATCAGGAGGATCACTGCTCCCACGAACACGCTCAGCCCTCCCGGCATCACCACGAAGCGCACCAGGTCGACCCAGGTGACGGGCTCGTTCACGAAGTACAGGCCGCCGATCGCGGCGATCAGCGCCCCTACGCCGCTGATCCACACCAGGTGCCGCCCGCGTCGCAGGGGAATCAGCACCCCGCTGAGGATCGCGGCTCCGAAGAAGGCCACCGGATTGATGGCCAGCGCGGCGCTGAGGATCCAGATCGCGTAGGAGAAGGCGACGGCGAGCGCCGTGGATCGCGGATACCGGGCGGGCTCGAACTCCAGCAGCACCAGGAAGGCGACCAGCACCCCCAGGCTGAACACGAGAGCCTCCTGCCAGCTGCCGGAGGTGATGGCGACGATCGCGAGCGTGACCGGGGCGATGGCCACCACGGTGGTGATCACCGTGGCCCGGTGCAGGCGCCGTCGTGCGGTGATGGAGGTCGAGGTCATCTGCTCTGCCTCCGCTCCAGGGGTCCGACGGGTGCTCTGCTCCACTCATCATCTCGGATCCCCCGCACCACCGGAAGTGACAGAACGTCATGCCCGCTGGTGACGCAGCGCGACTGCCGTGGTGGCGCCCACGAGCGTGGAATAGCGGCATGAACTCACCGACAGTCATCGACATCGAACAACTCCACATCAGCTACGGCGATTTCCACGCGGTCAAGGACCTCACGTTCTCGGTCCGACGTGGCGAGCTGTACGCCTTGCTCGGCACCAACGGTGCGGGCAAGACGTCCACCCTGGAGGTCATCGAGGGCCACCGCCCCGCGACCTCCGGGAGGGTCAGGATCCTCGGAGAGGACCCCATGGACCGCCGGGCCGTGCGCCATCGCACCGGCATCATGCTCCAGGAGAGCGGCTTCGCCGCCGACCTCAGCGTGAGGGAGACCCTGGCCCTGATCGGTGGACTCTCCGGTCGCCAGGACCAGCCCAGCCGGGTGCTCGACGTGGTCGGGCTTACCTCGAAGGCCGACGTCAGGGTCGCTTCCCTCTCCGGGGGTGAGAAGCGTCGGCTGGACTTCGCGACCGCCGTCTACGGCTCGCCCGAACTGATCTTCCTCGACGAGCCCACCACCGGGCTCGACGTCCAGTCCCGCGACGACCTCTGGGAGTCGGTGGACCGGCTCCGTGAGGACGGCGCGACCATCGTGCTCACCACCCACTATCTGGAAGAGGCGCAGCAGCGGGCCGACAGGATCGGCCTCATGCATGAGGGCACCCTGCGGAGGCAGGGAACCGTCAGCGAGCTGACCCGCACTCTGCCCGGCACCATCAGTTTCGCCCTCGACGAGGAGCTGGTCCCCCACCTGCCGCTGCAGAGCTCACCCACGGACCACGACAGGCAGCTGATCCGCACCGAGGATCTCCAGCAGGATCTCCACGCCCTGCTCACCTGGGCGCACGCGAGCAACACCGTGCTGCGCGACCTCGACGCCGGACCCACGCGCCTGGATGACGTCTTCCGTGCCGTCTCCCGTCACTGACCCACCGCTCACCCCACACCCTAAGGACAGATCGATGTTCACCATCGCCCGCAGCGAATTCCAACAGATCCTGCGCAACCGACTCGTCTTCTTCAGCGCCACCGTGATCCCGGTGGGCATGAGCCTGCTGCTCATCACCCAGCGGGATCTCTTCGGCCAGGTGCCCGCCGGTATGGGCCTCCTCGCCGGGGTCTTCATGATGATCCTGATCAGCATGGGCCTGTACACCACGGCGGTCTCCACCTTGGCCGCTCGTCGCCAGACCCTGTTCCTCAAGCGTCTGCGCTCCACCGCGGTCAGCGATACGGCCGCCCTCGCCGGGATCCTCGGCCCGCCGGCCATGATCGGCCTGCTCCAGGTCACCGCCGTGCTCGTCGTACTGGCAGTCCTCACGGAGATCCCTGCGAGCATCCCGCTGCTGATCGTCTCCGCCCTGTCCCTGGTGGCGATGATGGTGGGTCTGGCCCTAGCCACGGCCGGGATCACCACGTCCCCGGAGCACGCCCAGATCACCACCCTCCCGATCACCATGGGCACCTCAGCGGTGGCCTTCTGGATCGGACTGACCGGTACCGAGGAGCTCGGCATGCTCAAGCGTCTGCTGCCCGGCGGAGCGGCGACCGAGCTCACCATCAACGCCTGGAACGGGGGCACCGGCCTGGTCGACAACCTGCTCCTGCTGCCGCCGACCATCGCCTGGGTGGCCGTCGGCGTCGCGCTCGCCCAGCGGTTCTTCCGGTGGGAGCCCCGCCGCTGAGACCGCTGCGCCGGATGAGCAACGCACCGGATACGCGACGCACATACATGCACCCATCGAAGGAGGACCCATGACCACGCACCACGACCAGCCGGCCCATCGATCACCGTCACCCCACCCCGAGCACAGCGTCGACACGACGCTCGCCGAGGACACGCTGCTCCTGCTCTTCCAGCCCACCTCGGGAAGCATCGCCGGGGAGAACACCCTGTTCTACATCCTAGGAGGCGCGGCCCTCACCGAGCTCGCGCTGCGCGACCTGGTGCAGGCGACGGGTGATGGGACGGACCGGATCACCTCGCGCATGAGCTCCTCCCCTCACGAGGACCTGCTCCGCCCGGCATGGGACTACCTGGCCAGGAAGTCCCGCTACCCCCAGACCGTGATCTCAGCTGTCGGGCCGGACCTTCGCAGCCGGGTCATCGAGAAGCTGCTCGCGAAGGGGCATCTGCGCCGGCGCCGTACGACCCTTCTGGGCTTCATCCCCCGGGAGCGGATCGAACTGGGTAGCTCCCGGCGGGAGGAGCTGCTCTCCCAGATCCGGGCAGTGCTGGTGGATGGCGCACGCGCCAGTGCGCGGACCGGAGCCCTGATCGCGCTGCTGTCCGCGAGTGCACAGCTCCACCAGCTGGACCCGGACATCCCCTGGACCTCTGCAGTCATCCAGCGGGCACGTGAGTACGAGGCCGGCAGTGCGGGCGCCCAGGCAGCAGGCCTCAGCGTCACCCAGTCGACGTTCCTGGTCATCAGCGCGCTGGCGGCATCGGCCGCCTCCTCCGCCGCACGGAGCAGCTAGCGCCACGTCCCTTCAGCGGTTCACCGTTCATCGGCAGCGGCTGGCCCCACCTGCTGACCAGGTGGGGCCAGTCGGCGGTGAAGCGGTCGTTGAAGGGCACCGTGAGGAGCCCGCCGTCAGGAGCGCGCTGGCCCCGTAGTCTCGATGGGGGTATGACCGCGACGGTTCACTTCGAGGAGGCCGACGATGGGCAGTGACCGTGACCCCCTGACCGCGTACCTCGCCCTGCATACGACGCGGGCGCTCGAGGGCGTGCGGCATCTCGCCGCCGCACCGTCGGTCGAGATGGTCCATGACACCCGCACCTCGTTGCGCCGGCTCCGTGCGACCGTGCGCACGTTCCCGCAGTCCTTCCCCGACCTGGTCGCCGATGACGCGGACCTGCAGTGGGTCGCTCTCGGGTTCGGCGCCGTCCGGGACGCCGACGTGCTCGCCGAGCTGCTGCTGCCCCTGGCGGAGTCACTCAGCGCCACCGACGCCGACGCGCGTTCCGCTGACGCACCGTCCAGCGAGCAGCACGCGCTCGCCGCGGCCCTGACCTCCGCCCGCGAGCGGGCGCTCACGGACCTCCGCGCGCATGCCGAGGACGCACGCTGGGCGCGGGCCGTCGGCCAGCTCGAGCAGTGGAGCGCAGCGCCGCCGTCGCTCGCGATGCCCGCGACAGAGGACACGCTGCGACGCGCCCGCGACACGGTCAGGCGCCGACTCTCCGCCGCGGGCGGGCAGCCGGATGCCCTCCATTCCGCGCGCAAAGCCGCCAAGCGCTGGCGCTATGCCGCCGAGCTGCTGGCTCCGGTGGAGCCTGCCGCTCAGGCGCATCTGGAGGAGGCGCAGCAGGTGCAGGACGTGCTCGGGGAGTTGCAGGACACCGTGATCGGCACCGAGTTCCTGGACGGGCTGCAGAGCCCCGGAAGGGCCAGCAGCACCACCCTCGTAGGGCGCCTGCGGGACGCGCTGAGCGTCTCCCGGGCCCAGTTGGTGGCCCGCGCCGCGTCGTTGCTCTGACCGTCGTCGCCTCCCTGGTAGGAGGGTCCCTCAGTCGTCCCCGGCGCGCAGCGTGCGGCGCTTGACCTGCACCTGCGCGAGGCGCGACATGATCTCCTGATGCCGCTCCGCATCCCCGGGATCCGTGCGCTGCAGGCGCTGCTTGAGCACTGAGTACTCACGGGTGATCGACAGCTCGGTGAGGCGGTTCAGCAGCGAGTCAGCGAGCTTGCGCAGATCCTCCTCGTCCCGGGCCGGCAGGTCGAGGTTCGCGATCTCGACGATCATCGGCCTGATGGTCTCGCCGGCGATCTCGAGGACCTGCTCGAGGTAGCGGGCGGCATGCAGCTCCCCCGCGACGGCGTCGAGCAGGGTGCCGGCCGCGAGCATCACGTCCCACACCCCCTGCAGCGTGGGCACGTGGAAGGAGTCGTCCGGGAGCGAGGCCACCTTCTCGGGGTCCAGCAGCTGCGGCGCCTGGAGCATGACTGCGAGCGACTGCGTCTCGACCTGCCCCACGGGGTCACGGGGGTTGACCGCATCGGCCAGGCGCGCGAGCGGCAGGCTCTGCGGCGCGCCGTCGGCCCCGGATCCCCGCTCGCCGGGCCGCTCGGTCGTCGGTGCCGGCTCGTCGGCCCGGTGGCCGCCGCGGCCTTCGCTGCGGGCCGCGTCATGCACGGCGCGCAGCACGGTGCGCTCCTCCATCCCCAGCCAGCCGGAGAGCCGACGCGCATACTCGGGGCGCATCGCACGGTCGCGGATCTGTGCCACCACCGGCGCGGCCATCCGCAGGGCGGTGACCTGACCCTCGACGGTGTCGAGGTCCACCTGGGCGATCGCCGAGCGGATCGCGAACTCGAACAGGGGCCGACGGCCCGCGATGAGGTCCCGCACCGCCTGGTCGCCCTGGGTGATCCGCAGCTCGCAGGGGTCCATGCCGCCGGCCTCGACCGCGACATAGGTCTGGGCCACGAACCGCTGGTCCTCCTCGAAGGCGCGCAGCGCCGCCTTCTGTCCGGCGGCGTCGCCGTCGAAGGTGAAGATGACCTCGCCGGCCAGCCCGCGGCCATCAGTGTTCAGGCGCAGCCCGGCCGAGGCGTTGGAGTCCCCCATCACCCGGCGCACGATCTTCACGTGATCAGGGCCGAAGGCGGTGCCGCAGGAAGCGACCGCAGTGGTGACCCCGGCGAGGTGGGCGGCCATCACGTCGGTGTAGCCCTCGACCACCACCACCTGGTGCTGGGAGGAGATCTCCTTGCGGGCGATGTCCAGGCCGTAGAGCACGCTGGACTTGTGGTAGATCGCGGTCTCGGGGGTGTTGAGGTACTTGGGGCCCTGGTCGGACTCCAGCAGGCGGCGGGCGCCGAAGCCGATGGTGTTGCCGGTGATGTCGCGGATCGGCCAGACGAGCCTCCCGCGGAAGCGGTCGTAGACCCCGCGCTGCCCCTGGGAGACGAGGCCGCTCGCGGTCAGCTCAGCCTCGGTGAAGCCGCGGGAGCGCAGCACTCCGGTCAGTGAGTCCCAGCCCTCCGGGGCGAAGCCCACGCCGAAGTGCGCGGCGGCCTCCTGGTCGAAGCCGCGTTCGGTGAGGAACCTGCGGCCCACTTCCGCCGAGGGGGTGCTGAGCTGTTCGCGGAAGTACTCCTCGGCGATGGAGTGGGCATCCAGCAGCCGGCGCCGGGTCCCGAAGTCGGGCCGATCCGCGCTGCCGCCGCCGCTGTCCTCGTAGTGCAGCTGGACCCCGTAGCGGCCGGCCAGCATCTCGACCGCCTCGACGAAGCTGAGGTGGCTGATCTTCTGCACGAAGGAGATGACGTCCCCGCCCTCGCCGCAGCCGAAGCAGTGCCAGTGGCCCAGCTGCGGGCGGATGTTGAACGAGGGGGTCTTCTCGTCATGGAAGGGGCACAGCCCCTTCATCGAGCCGATTCCGCCGGTGCGCAGCGTGACGTGCTCGGCGACGACCTCGTCCAGGCGGGAGCGCTCCCGCACCAGTTCCACGTCAGCGCGACGGATCAGTCCCTGGGCCACCGGCTCAGAGCTCCGATCCGAGGCCGGGCAGGGGGGTGTCCGCGGCGGTGATGTGCGTGAGGTCCCGGTCGAAGAGGACCTCGTGCAGCCTGCGGGCGGTGACGTCGGTGTAGGACGCGATCTGGTCCACGACCACCCGGCGCCGCACGTCGTCGTCCGTGGCGCTCTGCCAGAGCTCGGCGAAGAGCGGGCTGAGGTACTGGGTGCCGGTGTTCCAGAGCCGCGAGTAGAGGTCGCGGATGATCTCCTCCTGGGCCTCGTACACCGGCTGCTGCGACGCGGAGGACATCACATAGGCGGCGGCCAGGCCCTTGAGCACGGCGATCTCGAGGTGGGTGTGATCGGGCACCTCCACCGTTCCCGCGTATCTGGACATGGCGTCCTGGCCGTGGGCGGCACGGGTGGCGGAGATCGCGGAGTGGGTGAAGCGGCCGATCAGCTGGCTGGTCATGTCCTTCAGCGCGGCGGCCGAGCGCATCGTTCCGTCGAAGGTCGGCATCCAGTAGGGCTCGGCCTCGAGCCGCGTGAGCGCCTCGTCGAGCGCATCGATGGATTCGCCGGGCATGTACCAGTCCTGGACCACGTACAGCGCCGCGGCTCGCTCCATCGGATCCTGCAGCCGCTTGAGGTCCAGGGTCAGGCCGGTAATGGCGTCCTCGATGTCGTGCACCGAGTAGGCGACGTCATCGGCGAGGTCCATCACCTGCGCCTCGAAGCACTGCCTGCCGGGGATCGCTCCCTCTCGGGCCCAGGTGTAGACGTCGAGGTCGTCGGCATAGGCGCCGAACTTCACCGAGGTCGGATCGGGGCCCTGGCCGCGCGTCCACGGGTACTTGATCGCCGCGTCGACGCTGGCCCGGGTGAGGTTCAGGCCGTAGGGACGGTCCTCCCCCACGACCTTCGGCTCGAGCCGGGTGAGCAGGCGGAGGGTCTGGGCATTGCCCTCGAAGCCTCCGAAGTCCGCGGCGAGCTCGTCGAGGACCTTCTCGCCGTTGTGCCCGAACGGCGGGTGTCCGAGGTCGTGGGACAGGCAGGCGGCATCGACGATGTCGGGGTCGCAGCCGAGCTCGGCACCGATGTCGCGGCCCACCTGGGCGACCTCGAGGGAGTGGGTGAGGCGGGTGCGCACGAAGTCGTTCGACCCTGCGCCGAGCACCTGGGTCTTGGCGCCGAGCCGGCGCAGCGCGGAGGAGTGCAGCACGCGCGCGCGGTCCCGCTGGAAGGGTGTACGAGCCTGCGACTTCGGGGGCTCGGGAACCCACCGTTCGAGGTCGGGCGCCGAATAGCCGGCCGGAGACGGGGTGGTCATGCGGTCATCCTCCCGAGGTGTCGAGCTCGGCCTCGTGGAGGCGGGCGGCGTGCTCGGTGCTGAGCTCACGGGAGGACATCCAGCCATCGGGGACGTGGGCCTTCTTCGGCGTGCCGGCCCGGCCGCGCGGTCCCTCGACCGCAGCACCGGGATAGGGGCTCTCGAGGTCGAGCTCGGCGAGCTTGGCATCGAGGTCGGCGAGGGACTCCATGGTCGCCAGCCGGTGGCGCATCTCGCCGCCGACGGGGTATCCCTTGAAGTACCAGGCCACATGCTTGCGCAGATCACGCAGGGCCCGGCCTTCGTCCTCGAAGAACTCGATCAGCAGCTCGGCGTGGCGGCGCAGGATCTGCGCGACCTCGCCCAGGGAGGGCTGGATCCGGTCGGGCTTGCCGGCGAATCCGGCGGCGAGGTCGGCGAACAGCCAGGGGCGTCCCTGGCAGCCGCGGCCGACGACGACGCCGTCGCAGCCGGTCTGGTCCATCATCTCGAGCGCGTCCTCGGCGGACCAGATGTCACCGTTGCCGAGCACGGGGATGTCGGTGATCAGCTCCTTGAGCTCGGTGATCGCGCCCCAGCGGGCCTCGCCGGAATAGTGCTGGACGACGGTGCGGCCGTGCAGGGCGATCGCCGCCGCGCCGACCTCCTGGGCGATCAGCCCGGCGTCGCGGAAGGTCTGGTGCTCGTCGTCGATGCCGATGCGGGTCTTGACGGTGACGGGCACCTCAGGACCGGCGGCCTCGACCGCGGCGGTGACGATGCGGGTGAAGAGCTCCGTCTTCCAGGGCAGCACGCCGCCGCCGCCGCGGCGGGTGACCTTGGGGACCGGGCAGCCGAAGTTCAGGTCGATGTGGTCGGCGAGATCGCGCTCTCGGATCATCTCGACCGCGCGGCGCACCGTGGCGGGGTCCACGCCGTACAGCTGCACCGAGCGCGGGGTCTCCCGCTCCCCCATCGTCACCAGGCGCCAGGACTCCTTGTGCCCCTCCACGAGCGCGCGCGTGGTGACCATCTCGCCGACGAACAGACCGCCGTCGTCCTGGCTGTGCAGCGCGCCGAACTCACGGCACAGCAGGCGGAACGCCATATTGGTGATCCCTGCCATCGGCGCGAGCACGACAGGGGTGTCGATCGTGTGCGGGCCGATGGTGAGGGTGCGACGCGGACCCGTCACGGCGGCCGAGGTGGCGGGCGCGGCAGGGTCGCTCAGCAGGGGCGAGGTCTCAACGGTGGTCATCCCCTCGATTGTCCCATCTCACCCGGTCAGGCGGGAGTCATGACGGGGGTGATGTGCATCGACGCCCGATGGGGAGGAGACGTCCAGGAGCTTGGTCCCTGTGCGAACCCGCTCCGGTGCGAGACCATGGAGACAGCGGCGCATCGCCCTTCTCCCTCCGCGCCGTCCCGGCCCTCGTCGCAGGAGGCGTGAGATGTCCACATCCGCATCATCAACCCACCGAGTGCCCCGCATGGGCTTCGTGACCCAGGTCGACCACACCGGGATCCGCACCACCGGCACGGCGGTGACCAGCACGGGGATCGACGAGGGCATCGAGCTGTTCCTCACCGCCGAGGAGCTCGGCTACGAGGTCGGCTATGTGCGGGTGCGCCACCTGCAGGACTCCCTGTCCTCGCCGCTGCTCTTCCTCGCCGCACTGGGCCAGCGCACCCGACAAATCCAGCTCGGCACCGCGGTGATCCCGCTGCGCTTCGAGAACGCGGGAAGGCTGGCCGAAGACCTCGCCTCCGCCGATCTGCTCACCGGAGGCCGGCTCCGCCCCGGGGTCAGCTCCGGCTACTCGGCGAATGACGCGATGTACGCACGTGCTTTCGGGGCTCTCCGCGATGAGCGCGCCGATCATGTGGACCGGATCCTGCACGATCTGCTCTCGCTGCTCGACGGCGAGATCGTGGCCGGCGCCGACTCGCACATCGAGGGGATCGATCCCGGTGCGCCGCTGCGGATGCAGCCCCGGGTCCCGTCCCTGCGCTCCCGGCTCGCCTATGGTGCGGCGGGTCCGCAGCGGGCGGCGATGGCGGGGCGGCTGGGACTCGAGCTGCAGCTGGCGACGATGGTTCCGGACGACGGATCCGGACGCTCCTTCGAGGAGCTGCAGCTGGAGGTGCTGACCGCCTATCGGGAGGCCTCGCAGGAGGCCGGCTTCGGGGAGGGCACGGTGATGGTCAGCCGCCAGATGGTGCCGGTGCGCAGCGACGCGGAGCTGGAGCGCTACGTCACCCTCCTCCCCCGGGAGCGCACCGCGGATCCGCGGATCGTCGGCGAGCACCACGGCCAGGAGATCGGCGGGCACGACGCAGTGTTCAGCGAAGTGGTGCTGGACGAACCGGCGGAGGTGGCCAGGAAGCTGTGGGAGGACCCGGTGGTGCAGACGGCCGACGAGCTCGCACTCGTGCTGCCCCCGAATGCACCGCTGGCCGATCAGCAGGCGCTGCTGAGGACCTTCGCCCGCATGGTGGTCCCGCAGCTGCAGCTGGTGCTGGGCCGCCGCGGCGCGGGACCCGATCAGCTCTGACCCCGGCCGGACTGCCTGACCTGCACGGGCCCGCGCCTGCGCCCCGGGATTCCGGAGCGCAGGCGACTCGTCGGCGGCTGTTCTCAGACGCCGAGCAGGCGCGTGGCGAGGTAGGCCTCGACCTGGTCCAGGGCCACCCGCTCCTGTGCCATCGTGTCGCGCTCGCGGATGGTGACGGACTGGTCCTCGGCGGTCTCGAAGTCCACCGTGATGCAGAACGGGGTGCCGATCTCGTCCTGACGGCGGTAGCGACGACCGATGGCCTGGGTGACGTCCATCTCGACATTCCAGTGCTTGCGCAGCTGGTCGGCGAGCTGCGTGGCCCGCGGGACCAGGTCCTCGCTCTTGGACAGCGGGAGCACCGCGACCTTGACCGGGGCCAGGCGCGGGTCGAGCTTGAGCACGGTGCGCTTGTCGACGCCGCCCTTGGCGTTGGGTGCCTCGTCCTCGCTGTAGGCGTCCACCAGGAAGGCCATCATGGCGCGGGTGAGGCCGAAGGAGGGCTCGATGACGTACGGCGTGTAGCGCTCGTTCGCCGCCTGATCGAAGTACTGCATCTTCGTGCCGGAGCCGTCGGTGTGGGCGC
The DNA here is from genome assembly GCF_052378395.1 of Brachybacterium sp. AOP29-B2-41. NCBI lineage: Bacteria > Bacillati > Actinomycetota > Actinomycetes > Micrococcales > Dermabacteraceae > Brachybacterium > Brachybacterium sp. AOP29-B2-41. Next base: position 84,078 of record NZ_JBQSXR010000003.1, on the reverse strand, counting down.
CGAGGTCGAAGTCGGTGCGGTTGGCGATGCCCATCAGCTCGCCCCACTCGCTGCCCTGGAAGCCGAAGCGGTACTCGAGATCGATGGTGCCGGCGCTGTAGTGGGCACGCTCATCCTCGGGCACGTCGAAGCGGCGCAGATTCTCTGAGTCGATGCCCAGATCGATGAACCAGTCCCAGCAGGCCTCGACCCAGTCCTTGAACTGCTGATCGGCCTCCGCCGGCGGGGTGAAGTACTCGATCTCCATCTGCTCGAACTCGCGGGTGCGGAAGATGAAGTTGCCGGGGGTGATCTCGTTGCGGAACGCCTTGCCGACCTGACCGATGCCGAAGGGCGGCTTCTGTCGGGTGGCCGTGACCACGTTGAGGAAGTTCACGAAGATGCCCTGCGCGGTCTCGGGGCGCAGGTAGAACAGGCCCGCCTCGTTGTCGACGGCGCCGAGGAAGGTCTTCACCAGGCCTGAGAACTGCTGCGGCTCGGTGAACTCGCCGCGGGTGCCGCAGTTGGGGCAGGCGATCTCCGCCATGCCGCCCTCCGGGGCGCGGCCCTTCTTCTCCTCGAAGGCCTCCAGGAGGTGGTCCTCACGGAACCGGTTGTGGCAGCTCTTGCACTCCACCAGCGGGTCGGTGAAGGTCTCCACGTGGCCGGAGGCCTCCCAGACCTGCCTGGGCAGGATGATCGAGGAGTCCAGGCCCACCATGTCGCCGCGGGACTGGACGAAGGTGCGCCACCACTGCCGCTTGATGTTCTCCTTGAGCTCGACGCCCAGGGGTCCGTAGTCCCAGGCGGAGCGGGTTCCGCCGTAGATCTCACCGGCCGGGAACACGAAGCCGCGCTTCTTGGCGAGTGCGATGACGTTGTCCAGCGTGCTGGCGGGGGCCTTGGCCACGGGGATACTCCTGGTGACGGTGTGGGTCGGAACCGCCCCAGCATAGTCACCTCCCGCACTGTGACGGTCCCCACGCGAGGGGACCTGAGCGGCCGATCCACTTGCACACCGCCGGAACGGTGGTGAGAATGATTGTCATGTCGCTTCCGTCCCGCCCCACCCGGCGCTCCCTGTTCACCGCTGCCGGCCTCACCGTCGGCACCGCCCTCCTCGCGGCGTGCGGGGGCGAGAGCGGTGCGGCCGACGGGAAGCTGTCGGTGGTGACCTCGGCGTATCCCCTGGCATACCTGGTCTCCAGGATCGGCGGGGAGCACGTCGCGCTGGAGGACCTCTCCTCGCCGGGAGCTGACGCGCACGGCCTGGAGCTCTCGGTCAAGCAGGTCATGGCCATCGAGAAGGCCGACCTGGTGCTCCAGATCCCCGGCTTCCAGAATGCGGTGGACGACGCCATCGCCTCCCATGGCGAGGGCAACGTGCTCGACGTCTCCACCGCCATCAGCCTGCTGCCCGTCGGCGCCGAAGGCTCCCATGAGGAGCACGCCGAGGCGGACCACGAGGGCGAGACCGAGGAGGAGCACGCCGAGCACGCCTCCGATGGCGGCGGCTCCCACGACGGTCATGACCATGGCCCGAACGATCCCCACTTCTGGCACGACCCGCTGCGCATGGCCGATCTCGCAGACGCCATCGCCGCTCGCCTGGGTGAGCACTCCCCGGAGAGCACGCAGTCCTTCACCGACGCGGCAAGCACCCTCCGGACCGAGCTCGAGGAGCTCGACGCCGAGCTCGTGGAGTCCTTCGGTGCAGTGAGCGGCGAGAGGCCCTTCATCACCAGCCATGCCGCGTATGCCTACCTTGCCGAGCGCTATGCGCTGCACCAGATCGGCATCTCTGGTGTCGATCCCGAGACCGAGCCGTCCCCGCAGCGCCTGCTCGCGCTCGAGGGAGTCGTCGAGGACGAAGGCGTGAGCACGATCTTCTTCGAATCCTCCGCCTCCCCCAAGGTCGCCCAGACCCTCGCGAAGAACTTGGGCATCGAGAGCGCCGAGCTCGACAATCTCGAGACCCAGCAGTCGGAGGACGCGGATTATCCTCAGGTCATGCGAGACAACTGCACTGCCCTGGTCGCGAGCTGGACGTGAGCGGCGACATCACCTCTGCCGCCGGTCCCGTCGCCCGCCCCGCCGCCGGCCGGGCCATCGACGCAGTCAGCGACGCTTCTATCGACACCGTGCCCGTCGTCGAGGTCACTGCGGCCTCCGTCAGCCGAGGTGGGCAGCGCGTGCTCCACGACGTAGACCTCCGCATCGTCCCCGGTGAGCTGGTGGCCCTGCTGGGCGCCAACGGCTCCGGCAAGTCGACTCTCCTGCGCGCGGCGGTGGGGATCCTGCCGCTCGATTCCGGCAGCGCGCGGCTGTTCGGAGAGCCGGTCCATCGCAGCCTCGCCCACGACCGTCTCGGCTACGTGCCGCAGGACTCCGCAGAGGCGGGGTCCATCCCCGCGACCGCTCAGGAGACTGTCGCCAGCGGCCTGCTGGGTGCTCGGTCGTGGTGGCCCAGCCGCCGTGACCCCCGGGTCCTGAAGGCCCTCGAGCAGGTCGGGATGTCGGATCTTGCCGCTCGTCCCATCACCCGGATGTCCGGCGGGCAGCGGCGTCGCGTGATGATCGCCCGCGCCCTGGTGCGCGACCCTGACCTGCTGGTGCTCGACGAGCCGTTCTCCGGGGTCGACCTGCCCACCCAGGACCTCATCTCCCAGCTCTTCCGCGAGCTGTCCGCCACCGGCACCTCGATCCTGGTGGTCCTTCACGAGACCGGTCCGCTGACCGGAGACATCCATCGCGCCGTCGTGCTCGACCACGGCCATGTGGTGCACGACGGACCCGTCGAGGACCGCCCGCGCCTCCATCCCGGGCACGGCCATCCCGAGGATGCCGCCCCGATCGATCAGTGCCTCGGCCAGGAGATGAACCCCCTGTGATCTCGCCCCTCGACATCCTCACCTCCGACCTGCTGCGCTACCCGCTGATCATCGCGGTGCTCATCGGGCTCACCGCCCCCGTGGTCGGCACCTACCTGGTCCAGAAGCGGCTGTCCCTGCTCGGCGACGGGCTCGGTCACGTCGCCCTCACCGGCGTGGCCGTCGGCTGGCTGGTGGGTGCCTGGCTCACCGCCTCCCCCGCGGACCTGCTGGCGATCCCCGGCGCCCTGGCGGCCTCGGTGATCGGCGCCGTGCTGATCGAATACGTCCGGGAGGTCAGCCACACCAGCCGCGACGTGGCGCTGGCGATCCTGTTCTACGGCGGCATCGCCGGTGGCGTGGTGATCATCCAGCTCGCCGGAGGCACCTCCCAGAACCTGATGGGCTATCTCTTCGGCTCCCTGTCCACCGTCACCGCACCGGACACCGTGATCGCGCTGGTGCTCGCGGTGCTGGTGCTGGCGATCGGGGTGGGGCTCTCCGGGCTGCTCGCCGCGGTCACGGCGGATGAGGAATTCGCGCGTGCCTCCGGACTGCCGGTGCGCGTGGTGAACGTGCTGATCGCGGTGATGGCCGCGCTGACCGTCACCCTCTCGATGCGGATCGTCGGCGCTCTGATGGTCTCCGCGCTGATGATCGTCGCCGTCGCCGCCGCCCAGCATCTGGTGGTCGGCTTCGCCCGGACCATGCGCACCGCGATGGTGATCGCCGTGCTCTGCTCTTTGGGCGGACTGCTGATCACCGTGTACGTGGATCTGCCGCCGGGCGGCGTGATCGTGCTGCTGACCATCGCCGCCTACATCCTCGGCCTGCTGTTCCGGGCGCTGCGGCCCGTACGGCCGATCTCTGCGCTCGGCGGTCCCGGCCCGGGGCGGGCTGATGCCCTGCCCCTCGCCGCACGTGCAACGCCCCACGACTGATAGAAGTCCTGGTCGCCGTGGAGGAGAATGTCGGTATGCAACGGAACACCCGCCAGCGGACCGCGATCCTCGAGACGCTCTCGCGGCAGGACGACTTCCGCAGCGCCCAGCAGATCCATGAGCAGATGAGGGCCGACGGGGAGACCGTGGGCCTGGCCACCGTGTACCGGAATCTCCAGGTCCTCTCCCGCTCCGGTCGGCTCGACGTGCTGGTGGCCGGCGACGGCGAATCGCTGTACCGCCAGTGCGAGGACACCGGGCACCACCATCACCTGGTGTGCCGGGAGTGCGGCCGCACCGTCGAGTTCCTGGCCCCGAAGCTCGAGAATGCGATGACCGCGATCGCCCACGAGCACGGCTTCACCGATGTGGACCACACGCTCGAGGTGTTCGGCCTCTGCGGGGACCATGCAGAGCAGGCCGCCGAGCCTGACGAGGACCTCGACGAGGACACAGACGAGGACGACGTCGACGACGGAGACGAAGCAGAGGACGCCGCACGATGATGGAGTGGGTCGGGAACCTGCCGCTGCTGCCTGCAGTGGCATTCCTGTACGTCGTGATCTGGTGCCGCGCCGGCGCCACCTATCTGCTGGGGCGCGGCGCCCGCAGAGCCGCAGACCGGGGGCGCATCGCCGCGTTCCTCAACTCTCCGAGCGTGCGGCGCGCCACCGAGCTGATCAACCGGTGGGGAGCGCCGGTGGTGGCGCTCAGCTTCCTCACGATCGGGTTCCAGACCGCCGCCAACGCGGCCGCCGGACTCACCGGCATGCCGGCCAAGCGGTATCTGCCCGCTCTCGCGATCGGAGGGCTCGCCTGGGCCGTCATCTACGCGACCGTGGGCCTGGTGGCGTTCATGGCCTGGTTCGAACTGTTCCTGCTCTCCCCCTGGGCCGCCGTCGCGGCGCTGGGGATCCTCGTGCTGCTGGTCTGGGTCCTGCTGCGGCATCGGCGTCGCACCGGCGGCGTGATGGCACCGGCCCCGGGCACCGCGGAGAGCGCAGAGGATGCCGGATCGGCGCTCGGCGCCTCTCAGCACGGCGCCACAGAGCACGGCGCCTCGGCGCACGCTCGCAGCACCGAGCGCGAAGACCATCCCGTCGAGGGCTGATCGGTCCGTCGAGTCAGTCCGTCGAGTCAGTCCGTCGGGGGCTGATCCGGAGCGTCGATCGCGCCCCCGTAGCGGCGGTCCCGCCGCGCGTAGTCAGTGATCGCCCGCCAGAGCACCCGACGGTCGACATCCGGCCACAGCTCGGGCACGAAGACCAGCTCGGCGTAGGCAGCCTGCCAGAGCAGGAAGTTCGAGGTGCGCTGCTCTCCGCTGGTGCGCAGGAACAGGTCGACGTCCGGCATATCGGGATCGTCCAGGTGGCGTGCGAAGCTCTTGGCCGTGATGCCCCTGGCGCTGAGGCGGCCGGCGCGGGCCTCCTCCGCGATCTCCCGGACCGCGTCGATGATCTCGGCCCGCCCGCCGTAGTTCACACACATGTAGAGCGTCATGCGGGTGTTCTCGCGGGTGAGCTGCTCGGCCTCGCGCAGCTCCTTGATCACGCTCCCCCACAGTCGCTGCTCGCGACCGATCCATACGATCCGCACCCCCCAGGAGTTCAGGGTGTCGCGCTGGCGGCGCAGCACGGAGCGGGAGAAGCCCATCAGGAAGCGCACCTCCTCCGGGGAGCGCTTCCAGTTCTCCGTGGAGAAGGCGTAGGCGCTCAGATGGGTCACGCCGATCTGCAGGGCCCCGGCGACCACGTCCAGCAGTGCGGCCTCCCCCGCCTCGTGCCCTGCGGTGCGGGGCAGGCCCTGCTGGTTCGCCCAGCGCCCGTTGCCATCCATGACCACCGCGACATGGGCGGGGATGGTGGGGGCGGGCAGCTGCGGGGGCCGTGCACCGCTGGGGTGCTCGAACGGCTCCTGGTACCCGTGACGGGCGGCACCGGGCATGAGGTCCTCCTGGATCGGTCGCAGGGCTGCGGGGATCGAGCGCGTGCTCAGCGCTCTACGTAGTGCAGGGAGCGCACGGAGCGTTCGAGGTGCCAGGTCACCGTGTCGGTGATAAGACGGCCCGCCTCCTGCATGACGGACTCCTCGCTCTGGAGCACATTCTCCCAGTCTCCGGCGAGCAGGAAGATCAGCTGCTCGATCGTGGACTGGCGCACCGCGATCGCTCCCGGTTTCCGGCAGGGTGTGCAGACCAGACCGCCGGCGCGGATGTCATAGGCGTGATGGGGTCCCTCCGCACCGCATGAGGCACAGACCCTCAGCTCCGGCGCCCAGCCCGAGACGGCGAGGGTGCGCAGCAGGAAGGAGTCCAGCACCAGCGGCGGCGCGAGCCGGCCCTCGCCCATCGCCCGCAGGGCCCCGACCAGCATCAGGAAGCCCCGCTGGTGGGGATCGACCATCTCGTCGGTGAGCCGGTCCGTGGTCTCGAGCATCGCGCTGGCAGCGGTGAAGCGCCCGTAATCAGCGCTGATGCCCACGGCGAAGGCGTCGATCGTGACCACCTGGGTGACCGTGTGCAGGCTCTTGCCGGCGTGCAGCTGCACGTCGACCAGGTTGAACGGCTCCAGCCGGGCACCGAAGCGGCTGCCCGTGCGGCGCACGCCCTTGGCGACCGCCCGCACCTTGCCGTGGCGCCGGGTGAGCAGCGTGATGATGCGATCGGCCTCACCCAGGGGGTGGGTGCGCAGGACGATCGCATCGTCACGGTAGAGCTTCTGCTGCATGGTCCTTGGAGCCTACGACCACGGGGACTCCCGGCACCGCAGGCGGGCACGGTGTCGAGCGGGAGGTCGCTCACCCCGCTGGCTTCCGCGTCGCAGGCTCCCGCGCTGCTGATTCGCGCCCCACCGAGCGGTCAGGCGCGTCGGTCCACGCCCCGGCGCACGGCATGATGGGAACCATCGACCGCCGCACTGCCGCTTGCGCGGTGCACGACGAGGAAGGAGGCGCCATGGGGATCTTCTCGATGCTGCGCCATGACAAGTCGGCCAGGAGCACCGCGCGCGAGGCGATGAAGGAGGCCCGGCGCGGTGACCAGTCACCGCAGGGTGGGGCTCTCGAACGCGTGGTGACGATGATCCGCGACATCGGCCTGGACGGGAAGCTCGCCTATCCCTCGGCCGCGGACACCGCCCGCCGCGCCCAGCGCGGGCGCGGGAAGCGCCGCCCGAAGGTGGCGGTGCGCCGCATCGTGCGCCGGCATCGCTGGGGCGTGACCGCGGGCGGTTTCGTCACCGGCCTCGGCGGGTTCCTCACCCTGCCCATCCTGCTGCCCACGAACGTGGTCGAGTTCTATGTCCAGGCCACCCACATGGTGGGGGCGATCGCAGCAGTGCGCGGCTATGACCTCGAGGATGAGGAGGTCCGGGTGCGGGTGCTCGCAGCTCTGCTCGGCGAGGAGTCCGGGGACGTGCTGAAGAACGTGGGCCTCGGCCCGATCGCCGGGGTCGCCACGCGCGGCCTCGCCAAGCGCCTGCCGACGACCCCGCAGTCGGAGCTCGCCGGCGCCATCGGCGGCCGCCTGCTGCGACGCTTCGGACTGCGTTCCGCACGCCTGTTCGGCAAGGCGATCCCAGGGCTCGGTGCTGTGCTCGGCGCGCTCGCCGACCGCTCCCAGCTGAACAAGATCGCGTCCGCCGCACAGAAGAGCTTCCCGCCGGTGGTCTGATGCGGGTCTTCGTCGCCCTCCGCCCCTCCTCGGCCGCGCTCGAGCATCTGGACTCAGCGCTCGAGGAGATGCGTGCGCGCGCGGGCCGTGCGCTGCGCTGGGTGGACCCCGCCCAGCGCCACCTGACGCTCGCGTTCCGGGCAGACCTGCCCGGTGGCGCGCTCGAGGACACGGTCGACGAGCTCGCGCGGACCGCTGCCCGGCATCGGCCGATGCCGCTCCAGCTGAGCGGTGCAGGGGTGTTCAGCGCCCGCACGCTGTGGATCGGCGTGGGCGGTGCCACCGAAGCATTGGGCGCTCTGCTGGGCGAGGAGCTGCTCGAGGCTGAGGGCCGCGAGCGGCGGCGAGCTCACCTGACCGTCGCCCGAGTCTCGGCCCGCTCTCCTCGACCGCGCCGGCGTCGCCGTGGCGAGGAACCGCCGCTGGATCCGACGCAGCTGTTGCTCGCGGAGGTGGTCCGGGCACTGTCCGTCTATCGAGGGCCGACGTGGGAGGCGACGGAGCTGGAGCTGCTCGAGTCGCGGCTGGGACAGGGCCGCTCGGGCGGTCCCCACCACGCGGTGCTGGCCACGATTCCGCTGGGCTGAGGGCTTCGGTCAGTCCGGGCGCCAGTCAGTCCGGGCGCCGATCAGTCCGGACGCCGATCAGTCCGGGCGCCGGCCCACGGCGAAGATCCGACGGAACGGGAGCACGACTCCGTGCCCGGTATCGGGATAGGCCTCGCGCAGCACCGACTTGAACGCGGTGGCGAACTGCTCGCGGAGCGGCCCAGGCAGCGCCTGCAGCGTCGGCCGAGCCCCCGTGCCGCTGACCCACTCGAACACCGGGTCCTGCCCATGCAGCACATGCAGGTAAGTGGTCTCCCACGCATCGACCTCGAGCCCGAGCCGCTGCAGGGCGCCGAGATAGGTCGCGGCGTCGTGGGAGGCGGGCGAGGCGATGCCCTGCAGGTGACCTGCATAGGGCTCCTCCGCAGCGAGTTCCCGGCGCAGGGCATGGCTGGGCTCCTCGAAGTTCCCGGGGACCTGCATCGCGAACCAGCCGCCCGGGGCGAGCAGGTCCACCAGGCGGGGCAGGAGCTCGAGATGGCCGGGGACCCATTGCAGCGCGGCGTTGGTGATCAGCACATCGAGGGGTGCGGCGGGCGACCAGTCGCGCAGATCCCCCAGCTTCGCGACCAGACCGGGGATTGTCCGGGCGCGGGCGATCATCTCCGGGCTCGAGTCCACGGCGATCACCTCGGCCTTCGGCCAGCGCTCGGCCAGGAGCGCCGTCTGGGTGCCGGGTCCGGCGCCGAGATCCGCGACCCGCTGCGGGTCTTCGGCGCCGATCCGGGCGGTGAGCTCGAGGAAGGGGCGAGCGCGCTCGCCCCCGAACCGCAGGTACTGCTCCGGACTCCAGGTGTGCGCCATCTGCTGCCTCTCGTCCGGGGTCTCTCCTCCAGGAATTATCTTGACGTCAAGGTATATCGCCAGGGAGCCGAGAGCAAGGGCATCGCAGACCCCCGTTCAGTTCAGCGAGGGACGGCGATCAGCGCGGGACGGCGACGCTCACCTCCATCCGCGGCTGCACGAGGGAGACGTCATCGCCCGGCGCGACCCAGCCGGCGGCGAGTGTCGGATCGTAGCTCGTCTCGCGCAGCATCAGCTGCGATTCAGGGGGCACGGTCGCGGTGATGCGCACCGTCTGGCCGGCACGGACGCCGTGGATCATGACCCGCTCGAGCCCTTCGTCGGACTCCACCGCCACCCCGTCCACGACGACGTCGGTGAGCAGACCATCGCTCGCCTCGAGGGTGAGCTCAGATGCATCTCTCTGGGCGTCGATCGAGATCTCCTGCGGTCCCTCCGCGGCGCCTTGCACGCTCACGACCGGCGCGGCGACGTCCGAGGTCGCCGCTGTCCCGTCGAGCTCCCGACCCCAGTTCGTGCTGCCGGAGACCTCCCAGGTGGTCGCGCCGCTGGCCCCGTCCACATGCGCGATGACCCGCTCCTGCGTCGGCTCCGGCGCGGCGAGGGTCCAGGCGGTCCCACCGATCACGAGCCCGATCGCGAGGACCGCGGGCAGCACCGGGATGAGGAGACGGTGAGGCCGACGGGCCGGGCGGGCACCGGGATCGACGCGCGCACGGCGCTGCCGGTCCCCGGCGCGACCGCGGGAGCTGGCGAGGGAGCTGGCACGGGAGCTGCCGAGCAGCAGCGGGCCTGCGGCGCCGAGCCCGATCAGCGCCGTGCCGGCCAAGCCTCCGGCGGCGGAAGCGATCCCGAACTCGGCCAGCGCGGAGAGCTGGGTGCCGAGCATCCATGCCGTCGGCAGCACGGCGAGCACCCGCACCACCAGAGCGGGCATCGGCGGCAGCAGCGCAGCGCCCAGCGCGCCGACCGCTGCGATCGCGGCGGGCAGGATCATCGAGCTGCCGAGCGTGGGCGAGTACACCCCGAGCACCGCGAGCAGGGCCGTGACGATGAACGCCGCGCCGAGCAGCGCGGCCGTGCGCGAGATCAGCAGCCGGACCACCACCCAGCCGGCCGCCACCACCGCAGCGGCGGCGAACATCTCCGCGAGCAGGAAGAGGTCGGCCCGCACGGGTTCGCCCATGGTCTGGGAGAGCATCTCGGGAGTCGCAGCAGCGGTGGCCTTCCACAGCGCGTACGCGGCGAGCACCCCGCCGACGAGGGCCAGCATCCCCACCACCGCACCCACTGCGGCACCGGGGAGGGTCACCTCCGCGCGATAACGCCGCACCAGCAGCGTGACGAGCACGGCCAACGGCGCCAGCAGCCCGAGCACGGTCATCACCAGGGGCGGCACCTGCACCACTCCCCACGGAGCAGTGGTCTGCACCGGATGCTCGTCCGCACGTGCCTGGAGCGCAGCGAGATCACGGTCACCGAGATCGCGGGTCAGGGCCAGGGTCAGCTCGCCGTAATGCTGGAGGGTGCCGGCGTCGAGATGCGCGGCATCGTCCTGCGCGGAGTGGTACGCCCAGGACTCATCGATGATCGCCATGTCCATCCCCCACCAGCCCGCATCCCGGTAGGAGCTGAAGTCGGTGTAGTTGGGGATGATGCCGAACAGGGCATCGGTGAAGGACTCGAACTCGGGGCTCGGCGCCGAGCCGATCACGGCGTGCATCGGCCCGCTCGCCCGGGTCACCAGCGGCCGGCCGGAGATGCCGCGCGCCTCATGGTTCAGCACCACCACCGGCGCGGTGAGCTCCTGGCCCGGACCTGCCAGGTACGCGTCCGAGCCCAGCAGGCCCCGCTCCTCACCGTCGACCAGCAGGATCACGAGGTCGTTACGCAGCGCCTCCGGGCCCAGTGCCCGGGCCGTCTCGAGGATCACCGCGAGGCCCACCCCGGCGTCGGCCGCGCCGGGCGCGCCGGGGACCGAGTCGAGGTGGGAGGCGAGTACGACCGTGCCGGTGGGATCGGTGCCGGGCCGGGTGGCGACGAGATTGCGGACGTATCCTGCCGAGGCCTCGCCCTCTCCGGTGCGCGTCCCGATCCCCTCCTGGGTCTCTATCTCGAAGCCGAGTGCGCTCAGCTGGTCAGCGAGCTCCTGATGGGCGCTGTCGTTCTCGGCCGAGCCGAGGGGCCGAGGCACGGCGACCACGGGCGCGACGGACGCCGCCGCGCGTTCGGCGCTGAAGGCGTCCTCGGGTGCCGCAGCATCGCGCGGCGCGGTCACGCCTCGAAAGGCGAAGCCCGCGACCACCGCGCCCAGCAGCACCAGCAGCAGCACGGCGGCGTGCCACCGAGGGCTCGGGGCTGGAACGGTGCCGTCATCCTGAGGAGTCGTCATGGGAACGTTCTACCCCGTCGGGGCCGCCGCTTCGTCCCCCGCGCGGAGGAGTTGCACGATCGTGTCGCAGCGGAGCACATGGTCAGCGCTGGAAGCTCTCCAGCCCGTCGAGACCGGAGAGGGTCCCGGCCGCCTCGAGCAGCGCCGCGCGGAAGGCGAGCAGCGAGGGGTGTCCGGCCGCGCCCGCCCGTGCCGCGGTGTACAGGGAACGGTGCGGGTCGCCTGGCAGACGCACCACCCGCGTGCCCCCGAGGTGCTCGGAGGCGATGATCCCGGGGACGAAGGCGACCGCGTGCCCGGTGCGCACCAGGTGCACCTGCAGCAGCGGGTCAGGGGTGGTGAAGCGGACCCGCGGCTCGAGCCCTGCCTGGCGCAGGTATGTCCGTGCCCAGATCCCGGTGCGGCTGCCCGAGGGGTCCAGCGCCCAGGGCGCCTCGCTCAGCGCCGCGAGGGTGTGAGCCTCGGCCCAGGGTCCGGAGTCCGGCAGCACCAGCAGGAGCGGATCGCTCAGCACCGCCTCGCGGTCGGTGCCGCGGCGCACCAGCTGCTGCCCTCCGGGGTAGTCCTCGCCGAGGATCACGTCGAAGCGGTGCGCGAGCAGCCCGTCATAAGCCGCCTCGACCTCCTGCTGCGCCATCTCCAGATGGAGATCCGGGTGCTGCTGGGCGAGCACGCTCACGGCCGCGGGGGCGAGCGCGATCATCGGGGTCTGGAAGGACGCCACGCGCAGCAGTCCGCTGGCCTCTCCCTGCGCGAGCGCGAGCTCGGCCTCCGCTGTCTCCAGGAGGCTCAGCATCTCCGCTGCGCGACGAGCCAGCTGCACCCCGGCATCGGTGAGCACGACCCGGCGACCCACCTGCTGGAAGAGGGTGGTCTTCGTCTCCCGTTCCAGGTGGGAGAGCTGCTGGGAGACGGCCGACGGGGACATCGAGTGAGCTCCGGCGACCGCCGTCATCGTCTCCAGCCTGCGCAGTTCGTGCAGCAGGAACAGTCGGTGCAGGTTCAGCACGGAGCCCCCTTCAATCATGAAGTTCTGCTTCACGATACAGGTCGGAAACATTCGCTGGACCTGGCGGGATAGGAGTGTGCACAGTGGAGGCGTGAGAACCTCGTCCACCCCCGCTCCGGCCTCCTCGTCCGCCGCCGCACCGACCCCGTCGGGTCCCTCCCGCGGGGTGCCGCTGACGCCGGTGCTGTTCATCCTCGGCTCCTGCTTCTCCCTGCAGTTCGGCGCGGCGCTCGCGACCCAGCTGTTCCCTGCGATCGGCTCCTGGGGCACCACCGCGCTGCGTCTCGGCATCGCGGCGATCATCCTGCTCGTGATCGTCCGACCGAAAGTGCACCGCTTCACCCGCCAGCAGTGGATCGCGGTGATCATCTTCGGCGTGGTGATCGGCGGGATGAACGGTGCCTTCTACGCCTCGATCGAACGGATCCCGCTCGGCACAGCCGTCGCGATCGAGTTCCTCGGTCCATTGACCGTGGCAGCGGTGCTCTCCACCCGCCGCACCGATCTGCTCTGGGTGCTGCTGGCCCTCGGCGGGGTGGGGCTGTTCGGCGTGGAATCCTTCACCGGCGCGGCCTCCCTGGACCTGATCGGCGTGCTCTTCGCCCTCGTCGCCGCCGTGTTCTGGGGCCTGTATGTGCTCTCCAGCGCGAAGGTGGGGCAGCTCGTGCCCGGGCAGGACGGCCTCGCCGTCGCGATGGCGGTCGGTGCACTCGCCATCCTGCCGCTCGGCGCAGAGGGCGCCGTCGCAGGAGTGATGGACCTGCGCCTGCTCGCCCTCGCCGCGGGCACCGCGCTGCTCGCCTCGGTGCTGCCGTACACCCTCGAGCTCACGGCACTGAGGCGACTGCCCCGGCACGTCTTCGGGATCATGCTGAGCCTCGAACCGGTGGTCGCCCTGCTCGCCGGCGTGCTGCTGATCGGACAGGACGCGACGCCGCTGCGGATCACCGCGGCAGTGCTCGTGGTGGCCGCGAGCGCCGGAGTCACCCTCACCGCGCGCAGCACCCCGGCGGATCAGCCGCAGCCCGCCGACGAGGCGCCCGGCTGGGATCTGCCCACGCCCACCCACGCGACCGTCACCGGCGAGATGCCGATGCTCACCGAGGAGGAGCTGCGGGAGTACGAGGTCTCGGGAGATCCCGGGGCCGACGCCACCGGCACGCGGCAGCGCGGCTGAGCTCCGCCCGTCGCGGGCCCTGGCGAGCGGTCCCGAGCCCCGCCGGACTGGCCCTCAGCCGGACAACGAGCCCGCCACGCGGCGAAAGGTACCACTCAGCTGGAACCTTTTCTCGCCTGGCCGGGTGCGGCTAGCAGGCCTGAGCCCCCACCAGGGCGAAGAGCAGCCACGCCGCAAAAGGTGCCAGAAAGCTGACATCTTTCGCGACGTGGCGGGGAGCGCAACGCGAGGTCGCACCCGCAGCAGCACGCAGCGCGCGGGGCCGCGAGACCGCGCGGCCGCGGCGCGGACCGGAATCTCAAGCCCGTGCGCGGTACGCCCGGTTCAGAGCCGAGGTGATCGCCTCGAGGGAGGCGCGGGTGATCGAGCCGTCGATGCCGACGCCCCAGAAGATCCGGTCGCCGATCTCGCACTCGATGTAGGAGGCGGCCAGCGAGTCGTCACCTTCAGTGAGTGCGTGCTCGGCATAGTCGAGGATGCGCACGTCGATCTTCCGCTCGGCGAGGGCCTTGACGAAGCCGTCCAGCGGGCCGTTGCCGATGCCGGTGACCTGGTGCTCCTCGCCGTCGACCACGAGCGTGGCGGTGATGCGGTCCGAGCCCTCGCCGGTGGACTCCTGGTGCACGTCGCGGAAGCCGTAGTGGCCCCACTGGCGCGACTCGTCGCGGGAGGGCAGGTACTCGTCGGTGAAGGCATCCCAGAGCTGCTCGGGGCTGACCTCGCCGCCGTCGGAGTCGGTGCGCTCCTGGACGATGCCGGAGAATTCGATCTGCAGACGGCGCGGCAGGTCCAGGCCGTGCTCGGTGCGCAGCAGATAGGCCATCCCGCCCTTGCCGGACTGCGAGTTCACGCGGATCACCGCTTCATAGGAGCGGCCCACGTCCATCGGGTCGATCGGCAGGTACGGGACCCGCCACACCAGATCATCGACATCCTTGCCGGCCTTCTCGGCGTCGACCTCCATGCGCTCCAGGCCCTTCTTGATGGCGTCCTGGTGGGAGCCGGAGAAGGCGGTGAACACGAGGTCGCCGCCGTAGGGGCTGCGCTCGGGCACCGGCATCTGGTTGCAGTGCTCGACGGTGCGGCGCACCTCGCCGAGGTCGGAGAAGTCGATCTGCGGATCGATGCCCTGGCTGAACAGGTTCAGGCCCAGGGTCACCAGGTCCACGTTGCCGGTGCGCTCGCCATTGCCGAAGAGGCAGCCCTCGATGCGGTCCGCGCCGGCCAGGTAGCCGAGCTCTGCGGCGGCGACACCGGTGCCGCGGTCGTTGTGGGGGTGCAGGGAGAGCACGAGCGAGTCGCGGCGGTCCAGGTTCCGGTGCATCCACTCGATCGAGTCTGCGTAGACGTTCGGGGTGGCCATCTCCACTGTCGCCGGCAGGTTGACGATCATCTTGTCCTGGGGCGTGGGCTGGAAGACCTCGATCACGGCGTTACATACGCGCAGCGCGTACTCGAGCTCGGTGCCGGTGTAGGACTCCGGGGAGTACTGGTAGGTGACCTGGGTGTCCGGGATGGTCTCCTCGTACTTCTTGCACAGCAGCGCACCCTGCACGGCGATGTCGAGGACAGCGTCCTCGTCGGCGCGGAAGACCACGTCGCGCTGGACCACGGAGGTGGAGTTGTAAAGGTGGACCACCGCGCGCTTCGCCCCGGCGATCGCCTGGTAGGTGCGCTCGATGAGGTGCTCGCGGGACTGGGTGAGGACCTGGATCGAGACGTCCTCGGGGATGCGGTCCTCCTCGATGAGGCTGCGCACGAAGTCGAAGTCGGTCTTCGAGGCAGAGGGGAAGCCGACCTCGATCTCCTTGTAGCCCATCTGGACCAGCAGCTCGAACATCCGCAGCTTGCGCTCGGCGTTCATCGGGTCGATGAGGGCCTGGTTGCCGTCGCGCAGGTCCACCGCGCACCAGCGAGGCGCGCGCGAGATGCGACGGGCGGGCCAGGTGCGGTCCGGCAGCTCGACCTGGATCTGCTCATGGAAGGGCAGGTACTTGTGGGTCGGCATGCCCGACGGCTGCTGGGGTGCGTCGCCGGTGGGGCCGACGACGGGGGCCGACGGGTCGCCCTCTGCCGCGACGGGAGCGACGGTGCCGCGTGCGGCGGGGGTGGAGGTGATCGTGGAGTCAGTCATCTGGAGGTCCTTCTCGCTGGGGTACCGGTCGCCGGACAGCACGTCAGCCGCGGCGGGTTCCCGGCGGTTCAGGACCCGTCGCGGCGGCGAAGCAGAAGCAGCGATCCACGCATGAGCCTCACGTTAGCACCGTCTGACCGGCGGTTCGGGACCTCTCACCATGCGAACACCGGGCAGCGATGACGGTCCCGGTTCCAGCTGGCGTCAGAACCCGAGGCGGCCCAGCTGCTTGGGGTCGCGCTGCCACTCCTTGGCGACCTTGACCCGGAGGTCCAGGTGCACCTTGCGGCCGATCAGGTGGTTGATCTCGGCGCGGGCCTGGGAGCCGACCTCCTTCAGGCGGGAGCCACCCTTGCCGATGATGATCCCCTTCTGGCTGTCACGCTCGACGAACAGGGACGCTCGGACCACGAGACGTCCGGTGCCGGGTTCGACCGGGGTGAAGGCATCGCCGTCGGGATCCACCTCGACGACCTCTTCGATGACCACCGCGATCGAGTGCGGGAGCTCGTCGCGGACACCCTCGAGGGCGGCCTCGCGGATCAGCTCGGAGATGCGATCATCGCGGGACTCCTCGGTGAGCTGGTCATCCGGGTAGAGCTGCGGCCCCTCGGGGAGCTGGCGGGTGATCACCTCGAGCAGCACGTCGATCTGGTCTCCCTTGACGGCGGAGATCGGCACGATCTCGTCGAAATCCATCATCTGGTCCACGGCCATGAGGTGCTCGGCCAGACGGTCCCGGGTCACCAGGTCCGTCTTGGTGACGACGGCGACGACCCGCGGGCCGCGCCGACCAGTGCGGAGCTCGACCAGATCCTCGCAGATGAAGCGGTCACCAGGGCCGATCTTCTGATCTGCGGGCAGGCAGAAGCCCACCACATCCACCTCGCTGAGGGTCTCACGGACCAGGTCGTTCAGCCGCTCGCCCAGCAGGGTGCGAGGGCGGTGCACACCGGGGGTGTCCACCAGGATGATCTGGGCGTCGTCGCGGGTGACGATGCCGCGGATCGCGCGGCGGGTCGTCTGCGGCTTGCTCGAGGTGATCGCGACCTTCTCGCCCACCAGCGCATTGGTCAGCGTGGACTTCCCGACGTTGGGCCGGCCCACCAGGGCGACGAAACCGGAGCGGTGCACGGGCTCCGCGACGGAATCCTCGGTGGTGTCGGGGTTGGGGTCCTGGTCAGCGGTCATAGTCGTCCTCCTGGTCGGTGTCTTCGTGGTCCTCGTCCTGCGGAGCTCTGCGCACCAGCACGGTGGAGAGCCGCTTGCGGCGGCCCGCGGTTCTCTCCCCCTCCAGCTCGAGCCCGAGCGCGATGGCGTGGGAGCCGGGGATCGGCACCCGCCCGGTCACCTTGGCCAGCAGGCCGCCCACGCTGTCGATGTCATCGTCGTCGAGCTCGAGGTCGAACAGGTCCCCGACCTCCGAGAGCCCGGCCCGGGCGGGGACCCGGTAGCGGCCCTCGCCGAGATCCTGGATCTCCGGCTCCGCCCGGTCGTGCTCGTCGGCGATCTCGCCCACGATCTCCTCGAGGATGTCCTCGATGGTCACGATGCCTGCCACTCCCCCGTACTCGTCGACCAGCACGGTGATGTGCACATGGCTGGTCTGCATCTGCGCCAGCACCTCGTCGGCCGCGACGAACTCTGGTGCGAAGCGTGCCGCGCGCATGACCTCGTGCACCGGCCGCTCGGGGCGTGCGTCCCAGGGCGAATGGATCGCCCGCATCACGTCCTTGACGTACAGCATCCCGCGCAGATCGTCGACGTTGTCACCGATCACCGGGATTCGGGAGTAGCCGGAGCGCACGAACAGCCGCATCGCCGTCTCGGCGCTGGACTCCGCGCTGAGGGTGACCATGTCGGGGCGCGGGACCATCAGCTCTCGCACCATCGTCTCGCGCAGCTCGAAGACGCCCTGGATCATGTCCCGTTCACCGTCGCGCACATGCTCGTCCTCGAGCGCTCGGTCCACGTTCTGGCGCGCCTTCTCGACGCCATCCTCGGGCGTCTCCGCTCCGCCCGAACGGGCCGCGAGCGAGGCGCCGACGCTGGTCAGCGCCCCCGCGGGAACCCACAGCAGGCCCCGCACCAGCGTGACCAGCCAGCGGTTGGAGATCAGCACGGACTCGGGACGGCTGCGGCCGATGGTCCGCGGTGAGATCGCGAGCACGATCAGCACCAGCAGCCCGGCGACGACCATGGTCGCGACCCCCGGCAGCAGCAGGCCCGTGTGGCCCAGGTGGTCGCGGATCGCCACGGTCACCCCCGCCACGGAGGCGACCATGACCGTCTCGGCGAGCATCCGGCCCAGCGACACGGAGGCCAGGGTGCGAGCGGCGTCCTCGCGGTGGGCGAGCACCCTCGCCCGCACGGGCTCGGGACGGGAGGACAGCGCCTTCTCCAGCACGCCGCGGGAGACGGACAGCTGGGCCGCATCGACCGCGGTGAGCATGGCGGCCACCACCCCGGAGAGCACGATCAGCGGGATCAGGACGAGCACGGCGAGGGTCAGCACTGGAACAGCCCGGGCCTGGGTTGCGGAAGCGTCATCAGGGTGCGGTCAGCGGGCGGGCCGTGAGGCGAGGAAGGTGAGCAGGAGCTTGCGCTGGAGGTCGAACATCACGGTGCGCTCGTCCTCCTCCATGTGGTCGTAGCCCAGCAGGTGCAGGATCGAGTGCACGGTCAGCAGCAGCATCTCCTCGACAGCGCTGTGGCCGGCCTCGGCGGCCTGCTTGGTGGCGACCGTCGGGCATAGCACCACGTCTCCGAGCAGTCCCTCGGGCGCCGGGTGCTCGGGGCTGCCGGGGATGAGCTCGTCCATCGGGAAGCTCATCACGTCGGTGGGGCCGGGCAGATCCAGCCACTGCACGTGGAGCTTCTCCATCGCGTCCTCGTCGACGAACAGGATCGACATCTCGGTGGCCGGATGCAGGTGCATCGCCTCGAACACGAAGCGGGAGAGGTCGACGAACTCGCGCTCATCCACGACCGCCGTGGTCTCGTTGCGGATCTCGATGGTCATGCTCAGTTCCCCTTGTGGGTTCGGTGGCGGGGGTCTCGGGTGCCCCCGGGTTGGATCTCCCAGCGCCCGTAGGCTTCGACGATCTCGCTGACCAGACTGTGGCGCACGACGTCCCGGGAGGACAGGCGGCAGAAGGAGATGTCCTCGATGCCCGAGAGCACCTGCTCGACGACCCGCAGGCCGCTCTTCTGGCCGCCCGGAAGGTCGACCTGGGTGACATCGCCGGTGATGACCATGGTGGAGTTGAAGCCGAGCCTGGTCAGGAACATCTTCATCTGCTCAGGCGTGGTGTTCTGGGCCTCGTCGAGGATGATGAAGGCGTCGTTCAGAGTGCGGCCGCGCATATAGGCCAGCGGCGCGACCTCGATGGTGCCGGCGCTCATCAGGCGCGGGATCGACTCCGGGTCCAGCATGTCGTGCAGCGCGTCGTACAGCGGGCGCAGGTACGGGTCGATCTTCTCGTTCAGGCTCCCCGGCAGGAAGCCGAGCCGCTCCCCGGCCTCGACGGCAGGGCGGGTGAGGATGATGCGGTCCACCTGCTTGCTCAGCAGCTTCTGCACCGCCATCGCCACGGCGAGATAGGTCTTGCCGGTGCCGGCAGGACCGATCCCGAAGGTGATGGTCGAGGACTCGATCGCCTCGATGTACGTCTTCTGGCCCATCGTCTTGGGCCGGATGGTGCGGCCGCGGGAGGAGAGGATCGTCCGGGAGAGGACCTGCTCGAGCTTCTTCCCGCTGGCCCTCTGATCGCCGTAGAGGTTCGCGGCGCGCTGCACCGCCTCGGCGGTGACGGCCTGTCCGGTGCCGGCCAGCTCGATGATCGAGCGGATGATCTGCTCGCCGCGGCGCAGCGCCTCCTGCGTGCCGCGCAGAGTCACCTGGTGGCCCCGCACGTGCACGTCGGTGTCGGGGATCGCATCCTCGAGCGCCGCCAGGGCCTGGTCGTTCTCCCCGAGCACCTGGAAGGGGCTGAGGTGATCGGGGATCGTCAGCTTCCGCTCACGAACCTCGGGAGGGTGCCCGGGTGCCGGGTCGAGAGCGTCTGTCACAGTTCTCCTTCTGCGAGCTTCCCGCCCGCCAGGACGTGCGCGTGCACGTGGAAGACGGTCTGGCCGGCGCTCGCGCCGGTGTTGAAGATCAGTCGGAAGTCGCCATCACCCTGGTCTGCGGCCACCTGCGCGGCCACCTGCGCCGTATGGGCGAGCAGCACCGGGTCCTGGGCGAGCTCGGTCACGTCGCGTCGATGCTCCCGCAGCACCACCAGCACATGCACGGGGGCCTGCGGATGCAGATCCTTGAAGGCGATCACCTGATCGTCCTCGTGGACCCGCTCGGAGGGGATCTCGCCCGCCACGATCCTGCAGAAGACGCACTCCGGATCATGACGCTGTGTGACGTGCTCGGTGAGGCTGTTTCCCATGCGCATGAGTCTACGGGAGCGAGGAAGGCCACCTCGGATTGAGGAACACCCGGAGAGTATGAGAAGTTTTAATCACTATGACAAAACTTGGAATCCTCCTCTCCAGCGCCCGCCCGAACCGCGTGGGCGACCACGTCGCCCGCTGGGTCCGTGACGCCGTCCCCGCCGGGGTCGACGTGGACCTGATCGACCTGCGCGAGGTCGCGCTGCCGGCCTTCGACGGCACCAGCAGCCCCAAGCAGGGCCTGCCCAAGGAGACGGACCACTCCCTCGCCTGGGGAGCCCGGATCGATGCCCTCGACGCCCTGGTGATCCTCACGCCGCAGTACAACGGCTCCTACCCCGGAGCCCTGAAGAACGCGCTCGACTTCCTCTACGAGGAGTGGAACAGCCTGCCCACCGTCCTGGTCGGCTATGGCTGGGGCTCCGCCGGCGAGGTGCTGCCGCTGCTGGAGACCCTGATGACCCGCCTCGGCGCAGACGTGGTCGGCTCGGTCGGCCTGGGCTTCCGCGAGGACCTCTCGATCGAGGGCGAGCTGTTCGTCGCCGAGGAGAAGACTGCGGCACTCGGCGAGCATCTCACCGCGATCTCCCAGCGCGCGCTCTCGAACGTCGGCTGACCGCCTTCCCGGACCGGCCGGACCGCTCACGCCGAGCACACCGATTCCTTGCATATCTGACAGGAATCGGTGTTCTCGGCGTTCTGCTGTCGGCGCGGTGACGTGGTCGAGCCCGTGCGACAAGTGGGGAGAGCGGGTGCGCTTGTCAGCTCAGCCCCAGCGACCCAGCAGCGCGCTGAGCACGGCGATCGCCGCCGGCCCGGCGGTCGAGGAGCGCAGCACCTCGGGTCCCAGCAGCACCGAGAGGGCACCGGCTCCGCGCAGCGCGTCGAGCTCATCCGGGTCGATCCCGCCCTCGGGGCCGACGATGATGAGGATCTCCTCGAGCCCGGTCTCGCTCGCCGCCTGCAGCTGCGGGGCGAGGCTCATCAGACCGACGGACTCCTGCTCATGCAGGACCAGCACGAGCGTCTCCGGCCCGGCGTCGGCCCCGAGCTCCGCCACCAGCTGCGCGGTGGTGACCGCCGGGTCGACGGCGGGGATTCCCGGCCGGCGGCACTGCTTGACCGCCGCGCGCACGGTCGACTCCCACTTGGCGCGCCCCTTGCGCAGCTTCTCACCGCGCCAGACGGACACCGAGCGGCGTGCGCTCCAGGGCACGACCCGGTCGACTCCGAGCTCGGTGGCCGATTCGATCGCCTGCTCGTCGCGGCCTCCGGTGGCCAGGGCCTGCACCAGGGTCAGTCGGGGCAGGCGCTGCACCGCCGCCGCAGGGTCGCCGAGCAGCCGCAGCTCGAGGGACTCCTTCCGGGCATCGGTCACCTCGGCCAGCACCTGGCGGCCGGGGGCGTCGGTGAGGAGCAGCTGCTCCCCCACACCGATCCGGGCGACCTTCGCGGCGTGACGTCCCTCCTCCCCGTCCAGCACCAGCGCATCCCCCGCGCGGGCGGCGGCGAGGGCGTCGTCGAGGATCAGGAAGCCGGGCGGTGTGGTGGGCATGGCCTCAGCGCTCTCGTCGGTTCCGTCGGTCTCAGAAGTCGCGCAGGCGCTCGCGGAGCTTCGCGAACGGGCCGTGGCCCTTGGTGCGGCGTGTGGTCTCGTCGCCGCGCAGCGCGGCGAGCTGCTGGAGCAGATCCCGCTCCTCCTCGGTGAGCGAGGTGGGGACATCCACATCGAGCACCACGCGGATGTCACCGCGGCGTTCGCGGCGCAGCGGGGTGACGCCGAGCCCCTTCAGGACGATCTCCTCACCGGGCTGCGAGCCGGGGCGCACATCGAGATCCTGAGGGCCGTCGAAGGTATCCAGCGGGATGGTGGCGCCGAGCGCGGCGGTGGTCATGGGGACCGCGATCGTGGTGACCAGGTCGTCGCCCGACCGCTCGAACATCTCGTGGTCGGTGACGGCCAGCTCGACGAAGAGGTCGCCGGAGGGCCCGCCCGCCTCGCCCGTCTCGCCCTCTCCGCGCAGCTGGATCCGAGTGCCGTTCTCGACACCGGAGGGGATCCGCACGGTCACCGTGCGCTCGGAGGCGGTGCGGCCATGACCGGAGCAGCCGGTGCAGGGGCTCTCGATCACATCGCCGTGGCCCTCGCAGGTGGGGCAGGGTGCCATGGTGACCATCTGGCCCAGCAGCGACTGGGCGACGCGCTGGACGTGGCCGGAGCCGTTGCAGGCGGTGCAGCGGGTGGGTCTGGTGCCGGGCTCGCAGCAGGAACCGGTGCAGCGCTCGCACAGCACTGCGGTGCGGAAGGTGACCTTCTCCTCGGTGCCGAAGACCACGTCGCGCAGGTCGATCTTCACGCGGCGCAGCACATCTCCGCCACGTCGCTGGCGGGGCACGGGGCCCTGGTTGCGGCCGCGCATGCCGGAGGCGCCGGCGAACATGTCGAAGATGTCGTTGAAGTCGAAGCCGCCACCGCCGCCGCCGGGGAAGCCGCCCATGCCCGGGCCGCCACCCATGTCGTACTGCCGGCGCTTGTCCGCATGGGAGAGGGTCTCGTAGGCCTGGGAGACCCGCTTGAACTTCTCGGCCGCCTCGGGGTCCGGATTGACGTCCGGGTGGAGCGTGCGGGCGAGCTTGCGGTACGCCTTCTTGATCTCATCAGTCGTCGCTTCGCGGGAGACGCCGAGGAGGTCGTAGTAATCGTCGTTCACTGCAGTGGGGTCCTTACCGGGGAGTCGGTGCCGCGGGCGGCGGGCACGGGGCGTCGAGTGGCATGGGCGGCCGGGCGGGGGTGAGCCCGCGGAGCCCGCCCGAGGCTATTCGAGAAAGCGGGAGACGTAACGGGCGATGGCCTGGACGGTCGAGATGCCGGTGACGTAATCCATCCGGCTGGGTCCCAGGATCGCGACATGCGAGCCGACACCGTACCCGGCGCCGACGACCGCGGCCTGATGCAGCGCCCGGTCCTGGAGCTCGGTCCCGATGCGCACCTCGACGGCGCCCGGCGAGGCGTGCATCTCGGTGAACAGGCGCAGCAGCACCAGCTGCTCCTCGAGCACGTCCAGCAACGGCTCGACGTCACGGGCGAAGTCCTCAGCCGATCGCGCGATGTTCGCGGTGCCGGCCATCATGATCCGGCCCTCGGCACGAGTCGCTGCGAGCGCGGCGAAAGCCTCGGACACCTCGGCGGCGGCCGGTCGCTCCGGGGGCGTGAGCGCTTCGAGGAAGTCCTCCAGCGGCGTGGCGAGGTCGGTGACCTCGCGGCCGGCGACTACACGATTGAGCTGGTCGCGCAGCACCGCGTAGTACTCGGCGGGTTTGCCGGCGTTGATCGGCACGGTGCGCTGATCCACCCGGCCGGACTCGGTGATCAGCACCACCAGCAGCAGGGAGTCGGCGACCTTGACCAGTTCGACATGCCGGATCCGGGCCTGCCTGCGGGCCGGGTACTGCACCATCGCGACCTGCTGGGTGAGCTGCGCCAGCACCCGCACGGTCCGAGCCAGCAGCTCCTCGACATCGCCCGAGTCCTCGAGCAGCGTACGGATCGCCCGGCGTTCGGGGGCGGAGAGCGGCTTGATGGTGGCGACGTGGTCGACGAAGGTGCGGTAGCCCTTGTCGGTGGGGACACGCCCCGCCGAGGTGTGCGGCTGATGGATCAGCCCCTCCTCCTCGAGCAGCGACATGTCGTTGCGCACTGTCGCAGCGGAGACCCCGAGCTCGTGGCGTTCCAGGAGCGACTTGGAGCCGACGGGCTCGCGGGTGGAGACGTAGTCCTCGACGATCGCGCCGAGGATCTGGAGCTTGCGGGCGTCCGTCTCGCTCACCTCCTGCGCTGCGTGCGTCCAAAGTCGTGGTCTCTCATTTGGCACTCTCTCATGCCAGGTGCCAATCCTACGCGCCCCGGCGCGCTGCGCGGGGAGGCGTTCGCCACGGGTGTACGGTGTCGCGCGTGCCTGCTGACTTCCCCGACCGGTACGGCCGCGACGTGCTGTCCTCCGGTCCGCCCGCCCATCATCGTCGCCGTCCCGTGGCCCGCGAGGTCCCCGCTCAGCGGGGCCTGGTCGCCGAGGAGGCCTCCACGGGGTTCACCGGCGCGGTGACCCGCGTGGAGAAGATCGCCGGAGAGCTCGTGGTCGAGCTGGAGGACGGCCGCGGCGTCCGCCGGACGTTCCCGCTGGGTCCCGGCTTCATGATCGATGGACAGCCCGTGGTGCTCACCCGCGCCGTCGCGACTGCCTCCGCACCCGTGCGCCGGCGCTCCGCCTCCGGGTCCGTCTTCGTCGAAGGGGCGAAGGCACGCACCGCCCGCGCCTCCCGGATCTGGGTCGAGGGCACCCATGATGCGGAGCTGGTGCAGAAGGTGTGGGGCCACGACCTGCGCATCGAGGGCATCGTCGTCGAACAGCTCGAGGGCGCGGACAACCTCGCCGAGCGCGTGCGTGAGTTCGGACCTTCTCCCGGGCGCCGGCTCGGGATCCTCGTGGATCATCTTGTGAAGGGTTCGAAGGAGTCCCGCATCGCCGCCGAGGTCATGGCGCTGCCTGGCGCCCGAGGCAATGTCACGGTGGTCGGACACCCGTACGTCGATGTCTGGCAGGCGGTCAAACCCGCCCGGGTGGGGCTCACGGCATGGCCGCACATCCCCAAGGGCACCGACATCAAGGTCGGCTCCCTCGCCGCGCTCGGCTGGCCCCATGCGGACAAGTCCGATATCGGACTCGGCTGGAAGCGGATCCTGTCGACCGTCCGCTCCTACGCCGACGTCGAGCCGACGCTCTCGGGCCGCATCGAGGAGCTCATCGACTTCGTGACCGTGGACCACTCCTGACTGGGGGTTAACCCCCGGTCGATACGGCGGCACGCCACGCGGACGCCGCAGGCGATGCTCTATAGGCTGGCTGCATCAGCCCGTCGCCGGCGTGAGAGCCGGCCCGTCCCGAAGAAGGAACCATGAGCCAGACTCCGCATCCGCATGATCCGTTCGGCATCGAGCCCGGCACCCCCGCCGAGCAGGCCGCCCCCGCCTCGGATCCCTCGCTGCATCCGCACGACCCCTTCGCCTACGGTTCCGACGCCTCTCGCGTCCCGTCGCCGCCGAGCGCCGGTGAGCCCGCGGCGCAGGCCCCCCATCTCGCGGCGCCGGCTCCCGCCCCTGCCGGCCACAGCGCATATCGCGCGCAGGGTGGCGCACCGGGTGGGGCGCCGGGCGGGGAGCAGACGGACCAGCCGGCTCCCGGCACCAAGGGTGTCTACGAGGGGCCCCTGAGCGGTCAGCCGCTGAATCGCTCCGACTCCCGCATGTGGGGGATGTTCTCGCAGCTCGCCGTGGTCCTCGGGCACGTGATCAGCTGGGGCTTCCTCGGCTGGGTCGGCCCGCTGATCATCTTCCTGATGTACAAGGACCGCGATCGCTTCGTGCGCTTCCACGCCACCGAAGCGCTCAACGGCGCGATCGCCGTGCTCATCGCTCAGGTTGCCCTCACCATCGTGATCACGATCCTGACCATCTTCACTCTCGGCGTCGGCTCGATCCTGTACCCGCTGGTCGGGCTCCCCGCACTTCTTCAGCTGGTGTTCTCGATCGTCGGCGCGGTCAAGGCCAACCAGGGCGAGTACTGGGCCTACCCGTTCAACCTCCGCCTGGTGAAGTGACCGGCCCGGCGTCCACTGCACCATGAGCACGAGAGCCCTCGGGATCCCACGATCCCGGGGGCTCTTCCGCTGCCCTCACATCCAGTTCACGCCGTCGTGCTCGAACTCGCGGACGCGGTGGGCGATCATCCGTCGCAGCAGGTCCGTGGGCACCGGCGTCGTATAGGGCAGCTTGACGCTCCCCTTGCCGGTCTCGTACGCGGTGAGCTCCGCCGCGAAGGCCTCCCGAGTGCTGGGGGTGACCGTGAAGTTCGCGTGATGACGGTGGGCGCTGCAGACGAACAGGATCGTGCCCCGTGGATGCAGGTACGCGGGAGAGCCCCACTTGAGGGCCTCGCTCGCCTCGGGCACGGCCTCCTGAGCCAGCGCCCGCAGCTCGTGCAGGCGGGCGCGAGCCGGGCCGTCGAACGCCGCGATGTACTCGTCGACCGTGGTGGGCTTCGCTGACGGAGTCATTCCCGCAGTCTGCCCCGAAAGCGTCTCAGGGCACCAGGTCCCGGATGACGGCATCGGCCAGCAGCCGCCCCTGCCGGGTCAGGACCGCTCGTCCGGCGGCAAGGGCATCGGCGTCGAGATGGCCACGATCACGGTGCACGGCGAGCATCTCCCGACGCTCTGCGGGGACCACCTCGACGGCGAGCCCGTCGGCGATCCGCAGCTCGAGCATGATCCTCTCGACCAGCCGGTCCTCGGCGGCGACCAGCTCGGAGTCCGCCACCGGCATCTCGCCCGCGGCGAGCATCCGGGCGTAGCGGCTGGGGTGCTTCACGTTCCAGGAGCGCAGCCCGTCTCGGTGGCGGTGCGCGCCGGGGCCGATCCCCCACCAGTCGGTGCCGCGCCAGTAGGCGAGGTTGTGGCGGGAGCGCTGCTGCTCAGTGCGGGCCCAATTGGAGACCTCGTACCAGGAGAGCCCATCGGCGCGTGCGAGGTCATCGACCAGCTCGTACTTGTCGGCCATGTCGTCGGGATCGGGGGCTTCGAGCTCACCG
This sequence comes from Brachybacterium sp. AOP29-B2-41, assembly GCF_052378395.1. Lineage (NCBI taxonomy): Bacteria > Bacillati > Actinomycetota > Actinomycetes > Micrococcales > Dermabacteraceae > Brachybacterium > Brachybacterium sp. AOP29-B2-41. The sequence continues at coordinate 57,404 of NZ_JBQSXR010000003.1, read as the reverse complement.
CGGCGCAGCTGCCGTGCCATCGCGGTGTTGCCCTCGATGATCAGCGAGTACGCCGACATATGGTCGACACCGCAGGCCAGCGCTGCCTTCACGGACGTCTCGACGTCGGCGAGGGTCTCCCCCGGGGTGCCGTAGATGAGGTCGAGGCTGACATCCAACCCGGCCTCGCGGGCCCAGGCCACTGCCTGCGGGACCTTCTCGGGGTCGTGGGTGCGATCCAGCGTGGCCAGCACCGAGGGCACCGCGGACTGCATACCGATCGAGACGCGGGTGATGCCCCCGTCGGCGAGGCGCGAGAGCGAGGCCCGGGTGACGGAGTCCGGGTTCGCCTCGGTGGTGATCTCGGCGCCCTCGGCCAACGGGATCAGCGTGCGCAGATGGTCGAGCATCGCGACGAGGTCATCAGCGGGCAGCAGGGTCGGGGTGCCGCCGCCGAAGAAGACGGTCGAGACCTGCTCGTAGTCGTAGCCGGCCTCGCGGTCCGCGGCGAGGGTCAGATCCATCTCACGCATGGAGTTCTGCGCGTATTCGGCCTGGGAGCCGCCCCCGCCGAGCTCGGTCGCGGTGTAGGTGTTGAAGTCGCAGTACCCGCAGCGCACGGCGCAGAAGGGGACGTGGATGTAGACGGACAGCGGGTTCACAGGCCCATCCCCAATCCCAGTCCTCGCCCGGTGGAGCGCAGGCGGTCGGGGAACTCGGTGTCCTGATCGGCGCGCCGCAGCGCGTTCTGGGCGCTGTCCACGAGCGAGTCGTACAGCACGGTGTCGGTCTCCCGGGCCCAGTCCAGCAGCGCACAGGCCCGTGCGGGGTCGAGGCCGCGGAAGGCGTCGCCGATGGTGACCCCGTGCTCAGGACGATGGAGCACCTCGATCCCGTCACCGGCGGAGGTCTCGCCCTCCACCAGCACCCGGAAGTAGGCACCGCAGCGGCCTGCAGCGGTGAAGTGGCGGCCCCAGCGGCGGTCCCCGATCCAGGCGGAGAAGGTGCCGCAGGGGTTGCGGGGGCAGGTGGCCTCGAGCTCGGCGGTGCCGACTCTCCAGCGCTCTCCGATCACCGTCTCGTCGGTGTCCTGCCCGGTGGTCACGAGGTTCTCCCCGAAAGACCCGTCGGGCAGGTCGAGCTCGCGCTCGGCGGCGTGGGCCGCACGCGTCTCCCGCGAGAAGGCGTAGACCGCCTTGAAGATCCCGCCGTGGTGCTCGCGATCGCCCTGGACGTCGCCGAGCACCCCGTGAGTGAGCAGCCGCACCGGCCCGTCGACCGGCCGTTTGTCGATGCCGCTCATCAGGCCGCTCGCCGCGACCGGGAACAGCTGGGCGACGGTGCAGACCGCCGCGATGCGTCCGGTCTCCATGGTCACTTCTTCTTGCTGTCCTTGGGCATATCGCCCTCGTCGGAGGAGAGCGCGGCGATGAAGGCCTCCTGCGGGACCTCGACGGATCCGATGTTCTTCATACGCTTCTTGCCCTCCTTCTGCTTCTCCAGCAGCTTGCGCTTACGGGAGATGTCGCCGCCGTAGCACTTGGACAGCACGTCCTTGCGCATCGCGCGGATGTTCTCGCGGGCGATGATGCGGGCGCCGATGGCGGCCTGGATCGGCACCTCGAACTGCTGGCGCGGGATGAGCTTCTGCAGCTTCCCGGCCATCTCGACGCCGTAGTTGTAGGACTTGTCCCGGTGCACGATGGCACTGAACGCATCCACCGGCTCACCCTGCAGCAGGATGTCGACCTTGACGAGATCTGCGACCTGGGAGCCGGAGATGTCGTAGTCAAGGGAGGCATAGCCGCGGGTCTTGGACTTCAGCTGATCGAAGAAGTCGAAGATGATCTCCGCGAGCGGCAGCGTATAGCGCAGCTCGACACGGTCCTCGCTGAGATAGTCCATGCCGCCGAGATTCCCGCGCTTCGACTGGCACAGCTCCATGACGGCGCCGATGAACTCGCTGGGGACCAGGATCGTGGCGTTGGTCATCGGCTCGCTGATCTCGCGGACCTTGCCGCTCGGGAAGTCCGACGGGTTGAGCACCTCGATCTCGGTGCCGTCCTCCATGACCACGTGGTAGACGACGCTCGGGGCAGTCGAGATCAGCTCGAGGTTGAACTCGCGCTCGAGGCGCTCGCGAATGATCTCCAGGTGCAGCAGGCCCAGGAAGCCGACCCGGAATCCGAAGCCGAGGGCCGTGGAGGTCTCCGGCTCGTAGTTCAGGGCGGCGTCGTTGAGCTTGAGCTTGTCCAGTGCGTCGCGCAGCACCGGGTAGTCGGAGCCGTCGATCGGGAACAAGCCCGAGTACACCATCGGCTTGGGATCAGCGTAGCCCTCGAGGGCCTCCGTCGCACCACGGATCGAGGTGGTGATGGTATCGCCGACCTTCGACTGGCGCACGTCCTTCACGCCCGTGATCAGGTAGCCGACCTCGCCGGGACCGATGCCCTGAGTGGGGTGGGGCTCCGGGGAGCTCACGCCGATCTCGAGCAGCTCGTGGTGTGCTCCGGTGGACATCATGTCGATGCGGTCGCGGGACTTCAGCGATCCGTCGATCATGCGTATGTAGGTGATCACGCCGCGGTAGGTGTCGTAGACGGAGTCGAAGATCATCGCGCGGCAGGGGGCCTCGGGGTCGCCCAGCGGGGCCGGGAGGGTCCGGACCACGTGGTCCAGGAGGTCCTCGACGCCGACCCCGGTCTTGCCGGAGACGCGCAGCACGTCATCGGGCTCCACCCCGACGAGCTGCCCGATCTCGGCGGCGTACTTCTCGGGGTCCGCTCCGGGCAGGTCGATCTTGTTCAGCACCGGGATGATGGTGAGGTCGTTCTCCATCGCCAAGTAGAGGTTCGCGAGCGTCTGCGCCTCGATGCCCTGCGCGGCGTCGACCAGCAGGATCGCGCCTTCACACGCTGCCAGCGAGCGGGAGACCTCGTAGGTGAAGTCCACATGCCCGGGGGTGTCGATCATGTTCAGTGCGTAGTTCACGCCGTCGACCTGCCACGGCATGCGCACAGCCTGGCTCTTCACGGTGATGCCGCGCTCGCGCTCGATGTCCATCCGGTCGAGGTACTGGGCGCGCATGTCACGGGAGTTGACGATCCCGGTGATCTGCAGCATGCGGTCGGCCAGCGTGGACTTGCCGTGGTCGATGTGCGCGATGATGCAGAAGTTGCGGAGCCGCTCCTGGGGGGTCGAGGCGGGAAGGATGTCCCGCGCCTCGTCGGCCGCGATCTTCGGGGTCACCGGCTTACGTCCTCTCGTCGATAACGGGCCGGACGCTCTCGCGCCGGGCATCGGCCCATCGTCTCATGGGGAACGCTCCCGTCCCTGATCCCGCGGTGCTCCCGGACAGAGGTCACAGGGGACGTGCTGCCCGCCGCCTCAGTGCGCGGGATGGAAGTAGGTCGCGCCGAGCGCCCGCGTGACGGCGCCGGTGACCATCTGCAGCTGCTCCATCTCCTCGTCGAAGTTCTCGACGATGTCATCCAGGGAGCGGAAGCGCAGGCTCGCCAGCGCCCGGCCGACGATCCGCCTGCCGGGCTCGGCGGTGCCGAGCCGGTCGAAGCTGTTGCCGTGCAGCTTCGCGAGGGTCTCGAGCGCCTCCTCGATCTCCCCGAGGCAGTGCACCGCAGAGCGCGGGAAGATCGAGTCCAGCAGCAGGAATTCGATCGCCCGTGCGGCGCGGACCCGCCCGCGGTAGGAGCGGATATAGGCTTCGTGCGCGCTGCAGGAGCGCAGTAACATCACCGTCGCGGCAGGCGAGGAATCCTCGAGGTCGTGATCCTGCAGGTTGCGGGCCAGCATGTCTACCCGCTCGAGCAGCTGCCCGATCCGCAGGAACAGCCATGCCTCGTCACGGGTCATCGAGGAGTCCACCAGTCCGTTCACCACCGCACAGCGGTCCTTGGCGAACTGGAAGGCGCCGTGCATGCGTGAGGGACGCACCCCGCGCGGCAGGCCCAGGGTGGTGGTGTTCAGCGACTCCCACACCTCGGTCGAGAGCACCTCGCGCACGCCCCGGGCGTTCTCCCGGGCGGCCAGCAGCGCGCCGGCCACCGAGGACGGATTCCCTCGATCGGTGAGCAGGCGGTCCAGCACCCGCTGCACGCTGTGGTCGGACTCGTCGGTCTGCTCGAGCCCGAAGATCTGGTAGACGTCGCGGCAGGCCTCGGCGAAGTCCTCCGGGGTGTCCTCGGTGATCGACTGCAGCTTCACATCGAGTATCCGGGCCGTCTGGTCCGCACGTTCGACATACCTGCCGATCCAGAACATCGCGTCGGCGATCCTACTCAGCATCATGGGGTGCCTCCTCGACGTCGATGATCGGGATCGCGGAGGTCACCGGGTCGGGCTCGGGTGCCCGTTCCTCGATCTGCTCTTCACGCGGGTCCTCGAACTCGTCGTAGCTGTCATCCGTCGGATCTTCGATCCCTTCCACCTCGAACTCCTGGGACTGCGCCTGCGACTGCGCCTGGGACTGATGCGCAGACCCTTCGGTCGTCCGCTCGGGGGCGAGCACCCAGGTGTCCTTCGACCCGCCGCCGCGGGAGGAGTTCACGATCATCTCACCGCGCGGCAGGGCCACCCGGGTGAGCCCTCCGGGCAGCACCCAGACGTCATCGCCGCTGTTCAGAGCGAAGGGACGCAGGTCCACGTGACGCGGCTCGGGTCCCTCCTCGACGAGGGTGGGGATGGTGGAGAGCTGGACCACGGGCTGGGCGATCCAGCCGCGCGGATCCGCGAGCAGCCGCTCCCGCAGCGCATCGAGCTCCTCGCGGGAGGCGGCGGGACCGATCACGATGCCCTTGCCTCCGGAGCCGTCGACCGGCTTGACCACCAGCTCGTCGAGCCGGTCGAGCACCTCGGCCAGGGAGTCGGGCTCCTCCAGCCGCCAGGTGTCGACGTTGGGCAGGATCGGCTCCTCGGAGAGGTAGTAGCGGATCAGGTCGGGAACATAGGTGTAGGTGAGCTTGTCGTCGCCGATCCCGTTGCCGATGGCGTTGGCGACCACCACGTTGCCGGCGAGGATCGCGCGCACCAGGCCCGGCACTCCGAGCGCAGAGTCGGGCCGGAACACCTCGGGGTCCAGGAAGTCGTCGTCGGTGCGCTTGTAGATCACGTCCACGCGGCGCAGTCCGGCGGTGGTGCGCATGTAGATGCGCTCACCCCGTTCGACCAGGTCCGACGCCTCGACCAGATCCACGCCCATGGTGCGGGCCAGCAGGGAGTGCTCGAAGTAGGCGCTGTTGTAGCGGCCAGGGGTCAGGACCACGACGGTGGTCTCCTCCCCCGCGGTGTTCGGCGCGGCGGCCTGCAGCGCCGAGAGCAGCCGGCCCGGGTACTCGCCCACCCGCCGCACCGGCCGGTGCGCGAACAGCTCCGGGAAGCCCTGCGCCATCGCGCGCCGATTCGAGAGCACGTAGCTGACGCCGCTGGGGGTGCGCACGTTGTCCTCGAGCACCCGGAAGTCGCCGGCTCCGTCCCGCACCAGGTCGATCCCGGAGATGTGGATCCGCACGCCGTTGGGCGGTGTGTAGCCACGCATCGCCTCGACCACATAGGTGGACGAGGTGACCAGCTCCGCGGGGATCACCCCGTCGGTGATCGCGGCCTGGTCGTTGTAGAGGTCATCGAGGAACCGCTCGAGGGCGCGCACCCGCTGGCCGACCCCGGCCGAGACCCGGGTCCACTCCTCGGCCGCGACCACTCGCGGGATCGCGTCGATCGGGAAGGGTCGCTCCTCCCCCGCATAGTCGAAGGTGATCCCCTGGTCGAGGTAGCTGCGGGCCAGGGAGTCGGACCGGCTGCGGAACTCCTCTGTGCCGAGCCCGGACAGGGCATCATGCAGCGCCTGGTAGGTGGGGTGCACCGTCCCGTCGGGGGCGAACATCTCATCGCCGCCGGAACCGGTCCGCGCACTGTGGAACAGCGGGGTGGCAGACATGCCTACCATTCTCACACCGTCCCACCCTCTCTGCGGCGCACTCCGCCCAGGAAGCGAGAGCCTGATGTCCCTGGTCTCCCGACTGACCTCCTTCCTCCGCTCCGCGGCGCGCGATCCCGCACTCCGCCGAGGAGCCCGCGCGCTGGGCCGGTCCGCGGTCCGGGCGGTCAGGGAGCAGCGTCGGGCCGAGCCCGCGACACCCTCCAAGTCCACGCCTTCCGCGGCGACTCCGTCCGCGACGACACGGCGGCCCACCTCTGCCGGGGCCGGTGCCGGTGGTCACGCCGGTGGGGAGGGCGCCCTCGCGCTCGCCGACCGCCGCGGTTCCACCCCCCTGGCCCTCGACTACGCCCCGCGCCAGGACGACCACCCGGATCCCGGCGAGGTCGTGTGGGCATGGGTGCCCTACGAGGAGGATCTCTCCCAGGGCAAGGACCGTCCCGTGCTGGTCATCGCCGAGGAAGCGGCCGATGCGGGAGGGTCCGACGGGTCCGGCGAGGTGCTGGTGGCGCTCATGCTCACCTCCCGCGACCGCGCCGGCGACGGCGAGGTCACCACCGATCAGCACGGCTCGACCTGGGTGGACATCGGCACCGGCGAGTGGGACCGGGAGGGGCGCCCCTCCGAGGTGCGGGCGGACAGGCTGCTGCGCCTGGCACCCGGGGCGGTGCGCCGGGAGGGCGGGCGGCTGGATCGCGCGCGCTACGATCGGGTCTCCGCCACGGTCCGGTCGGTGCACGGCTGGCGCTGAAGCGGTGGGATTTCCGAGAGACACGCCGCACACCGGGTGCGCCCGGGAGCCGCTGCTCTGGTAATCTCTTGCCTCGTATGTGTGACATACCGTTCGGTGTGCGCATGATAGTCCCGACGTGTCAGGGGCGACGATTCGTGCGAACCGGGCGAGTACCCGTGGCAGCGACCCGGTACCGACGTCTTCAGGCGAATCCCCACCGCCGTCCCTGTCGGCTCCGATCCTCGGCCGTCGCGGAAGATCCACCGCAGCAGCACAAGAGAAGAGTCTTCGTGGCAAACATCAAGTCCCAGATCAAGCGGAACAAGACGAACGAGAAGGCGCGCCTTCGCAATCGCGCCGTCAAGTCCGAGCTCCGCACCTACACCCGCAAGGTGAAGGCCGCCGTCTCCACCGGCGACGCCGAGGTTGCTGGCGAGGCGCTCAAGACCGCCTCTCGCAAGCTCGACAAGGCCGTCTCCAAGGGCGTCATCCACCAGAACCAGGCCGCGAACCGCAAGTCCGGTCTCGCGAAGCTGGTCGCCGCGGTGAGAGCCTGAGCCTCACCCGCTCTCGTTTGTGACGAGGCCCCGCACACCACGATGGTGTGCGGGGCCTCGTCGTCGTACCGGGGATCTGCCGGGCGTCGTCGTGCCGAGGCTGGTCAGCCAGCGCGACGGATCAGCCGGCGCGACGGGTCAGCCAGCGCGACGGGCGCGGCAGATGCCCATCACCATCCGCTGCACGGACCAGCGCGGGTCACGTCCTGCCCCCTTGACCTCATGGTCTGCGCGGGCGATGGCCTCCAGGGCCCGCGCCAGGGAGCGGTCGTTCCAGTTCCTCGCCTCGCGGGAGAGGTTGCGCAGCATCCAGTCCGGCATCCCCAGGCTGCGGGCGCTGGCACCGGGAGCGCTGACCTTGGCCAGGGAGCGCATCTTGGAGGCGATCGCGGCGACGATCGGCACCGGATCGGCGCCGGCCAGCTGGGCCTGCTGGAGCAGCTGGAGCGCCTCCTGTTCGCGGCCGGCAATCGCGGCGTCTGCGACGGCGAAGGCGGTGGACTCCACCCGGCCCGCAGTCAGTGCGTGCACCTCCGCGAGGGTCACCTGGGTGGCCTGCTCGCCGGGGTCGGCGGTGGTGTCCTCGATGAGCTGATGGCTGATGGCGGCGAGTTCGGCGAGATCGGTGCCGAAGGCGTCCACGAGGGCGACCAGTGCCTCGGGCTGGATGCGGCGCTGGGCGCGGGCGAACTCCGCGGCGACGAAGGCCTGCTTGTCCCCCGCCCGTTTGACGGGGCTGGCATCGACTCGCGGCACCCCGGCCTTCTTGAGGGTGTCCAGCAGCTTCTTGCCGCGGTTGCCGCCGCGGTGGACGAGCACGAGGGTGACGTCCTGCTCAGGGGTCTTCACGTAGTCGAGCAGCTCGACGACCAGAACATCCGGCGCGGCCTGCAGCTCGGGGACGACGATGAAGCGAGGCTCGCCGAACAGCGACGGGCTCGCCACCTGGGTGAGGGCACCCGGACCGAGCGCGTCACCGGAGAGGTCATGGACTGCGACCGAGGGATCCGCCTCGCGGGCCAGGCCGCGCAGCCGCTGGACGGCACGATCGGCGATCAGGGTCTCGGTGCCATGGATCAGCACGATCGGTGCGAGGGCGACGCTGTGCCACTCGACATCGCTCACGGGGGCTCCTGACTGCTGGGGAGGGACTGGTCGATCTTAGCGGGCCGGGCCGACGCTGCGCGGCGGCGACTGCTGATCGACCGGCAGCACCACGGTGCCGTGGACATCCGTGCGCAGCACCTGCGCGCCGATCTCGTCCATCAGTGTCAAGAGCTCCTCGGTGGGGTGCCCGAAGCTGTTCTCCCGTCCCACCGGCACCAGGGCGAGGCCGGGGTCCAGCTGCTGGTAGAGCGGAGCGTGCTGGAAGCGGGATCCATGATGCGCCACCTTCACGATCTCCGCCGGCCCGGGGGCGAGCGCGGCGAGCTCCGCCTGCGCTGCGGGTTCCAGATCGCCGAGCGCGACCAGGCGGGTGCCGTCCGTCCAGACCACCTCGAGAGCGAGCGAGCAGTCGTTGGCCGCGTCCCCCTCCCCTGACCCCTGCTCGGCGGCGGTCGCCCGCAGCGCGTCCTCGGCGGAGCCGGGCCACAGCACCCGCAGGGACAGGCCGGGCCGCTGCCAGGTCTCCCCCGTGGATGCCGCGACCACGGGGGCGCCGGGGACCACGTCGCGGCGTGCTTGCGGCAGCGGGCACACCCACTGCAGGGCGGGTGCTCGCTGCCCGGTGAGCGCCTCCCGGCCGCCGGTGTGGTCGCTGTGGGGGTGGGTGAGCACCAGGAGGTCGATCCGTTGCACCCGCAGCCGGTCCAGGCATTGGCCCAGCGCGGCGGGGTCCGGGCCGGTGTCGATGAGCACTGTGGGTCCGTCACCGTCACCGGCGGCGTCACCGGGACGCAGCAGGAGCGCATCCCCCTGGCCCACTGCGCACATCGCGAGGGTCCAGCCCGGGGCGGTGCTGAGCGGCAGCAGGCGACCGACCCCTGGAGCGAGGACGACGACCAGCAGCGCCGCCATCGTCCAGCGCACCAGGGGGAGGCGCCGGGCGGCCAGCGCGATCGCGGCCACCAGCATCACGGCGATCGTGAGCAGCACCCCGGTGGCGCCCTCGGGCACGGCGATGCGCGAGCCGGGCAGCGCATCGGCGGCGCGGGCGATCAGGAGCACGAGGTGCGCCCCGCCGGCGGCCGCGGTGTACAGCACCACGGCTGCCGGCGGCCAGAGGATGCCGAGCACGAGGGCGAGCAGTCCCATCACCGTCGCCGGGCCCACCAGCGGGCCGACGATCATATTCACCGGCACCGCCCAGATCGAGATCTCCGGGGCGAGCAGGATCAGGATCGGGGTGCAGGCGAGCTGCGCGACCAGCGGGACCGCGAGCACGAGCGCGGCGGTACGGCCCAGCCTGCCCCCGGTGAGCTCCGAGAGTGCTGCGGCCAGCGGCGGGGCTGCCACCAGGATCGCAGCGGTCGCGAGGGCCGAGAGCAGGAATCCGATGGAGGCTGCGGTGACGGGATCCAGCACCGACCACAGGGCCACGGTGAGAGCGAGCGCCGCCACCGGGGAGGCGCGCACCCCGGCGAAGCGGGCGGCCAGCAGCGGGACGGCCATCGTCGCGGCCCGCTGGACGCTGGGCTCATCGCCCACCAGCCACACATAGCCGGCCACCACGATCCCGGCGCCCAGCAGCCGGGGCCGGCGGCGCACCCCGGCCAGCAGCAGCGGCACCAGCACTGCGGCGAGCACCAGGGCGATGTTCGCGCCCGAGACCGCGACCAGGTGAGAGATCCCTGCACGGCGCATGATCTCCTCGGTGCGTTCGCTCATGCCGCGGGTGTCGCCGGTGGTCATGCCGCGCACCAGCGCGGCCTCATCCGCGGGGAGATGCGCGGTGGCCGCTCGCGCCAGCTGTCGCAGGGAGTGCCGGGCGGCCTGTGCCCGGCCGGCCATCCCGGCCGTGGGCACCGCACTCGCCTCGGTAGCGCGCAGGATCACCAGGGAGCCACTGATCGTGACGGTGCCGCGCAGCTGCACGGTGTCACCGTCCCGCACCTGGGCCAGGCCCCTCTCCGCATCACCTGAGGCGCGTACCAGCAGCGGCAGCGAGGCGGGCAGGGCAGCATCCTCGCGTCCGATGCGCGCGGGGCCGCGGATGGTCCGTGCTCGCATCTGCAGTCCGTCTCGGGACCATTCCGGGCCGCTGGCGGGGGCGGCGGGGTCCGCGGCGGCCACCACGGCCAGCTCCACGATCAGTCCTCGGGCGGCGGCGTCCTCGAGCAGCTCGTCGGTGCTGCCATGGCGCTGGAGGGCCGGGAACAGGAGCACCCCGGCCAGCCCCACGATTCCCAGGTGGGCGAAGATCCCGCTCGCGGTGCGGGTGCCGCCGGTCACCGTGATCACGGTCAGCGCCAGGGCCACCAGCACGGCGCCACCGGCGACGGCGGCGGCGGTGCCGACGGTCACGCCGAGCACGGCGAGGGCCCAGATGCAGGTAGCTGCGGGGAGCAGTCGCAGGTCGGCACGGCTCATGTGGTGGCCTGGGCGCGGATCTTCTCCAGGGTGGACGGGCCGATCCCGGACACCTCGAGCAGGTCATCGACGCTGCGGAAGGGCCCGTTCTTCTCCCGATGCTCGATGATCCGCTGGGCGATCGCGGGCCCCACTCCGGGCAGCTCCTCGAGCTCCGCGGCGCTCGCGGTGTTCAGGTTGATCACGCCGGAGGCGCCCGCAGCGGGCGCCTCCGCTGCCGCGGACGCTCCGGAACCTGCTGCCGGAGGATCCGCCGCCCTCGGCTCCTCCCCCGGCACCGGCAGATGGATCTGTTCGCCATCGCCTACCGGACGGGCGAGGTTCACGGCAGACAGATCCGCATCGTCGGTGGGTCCGCCCGCGGCCTCCAGCGCGTCGTCGACCCTGGCCCCTGCGGGCAGATGCACCACCCCGGGCGCAGCCACGGCCCCGGAGACATGGACCACGAGCTCCTGCCCGTCGCTCGAGGACGCGCCGTCCGAGGGGGATGCATCCTCCGCAGCAGGCGGCGCCGCGGAATCCGAGGGCGCGCCATCGCTGCCACTGCCGCCATCGCTGCCACTGCTGCCACTGCTACCGCCAGACTCCGACTGCACCTGCACCGTCGGCTGCGTCTCGAGCGGCACCGCGGAGCCGGAGCCGGAGAGGTGGATCACCCCGACCCCGATCAGCACGAGCACCGCGATCCCCACCAGGGCCGAGGGGGACGGTGCGGGCAGCGAAGTTCGGCGGCGCGGCGTCTCGGCAGTGTGGTCCCGGCGCTCGATCAGCGCCTGGCCGGTGCGGCGATGCGTCCCGGCGCGGCGCTGCGTCGGTCCGTCGGATCCGGCGTGTGCTCCCATGCCCGCGAACCTAGGCGGGCAGGCAACGTCCAGCCAGGCACGGGCCGGTTCTGGGGATGGGGAGCCCCTGTGGAGGAACGGTCCCCCGCGCCCAGCCTCAGTAGCTCAGCCTCAGTGGCCCAGCCTCAGTAGAGGCCGAGCATCACCAGCCACTGGTTCCAGAAGACGATCGCGATCACGACGATCACCAGCAGGTACCACAGCAGGGTCAGCACCACCCAGTGGCGCAGCAGGTTGCCGAGTGGTGCAGGCAGCCGCAGGTCGCCGCTCTCGATGGTGCGGGCGAGGGTCGCGAAGAACATCGGGGCCGTGACGGTCCAGATCACCATGCACCAGGGGCACAGCGCCTTGATCAGGAAGATCGCGGAGATCGCCAGGAAGTGCACGTACCCGAAGGCGAAGCTCATCCCGCCCAGGCGAGCCCAGCGGAACCAGGTGGGCAGCGCTGTTCCGGAGGCCATCAGTGCGCCGAGGGCGCCCATGATCGCGAAGCCGCCCAGCCCGATCGCCATGTTGGGGATCCCCAGCGCTGAGGACTGCCAGGTCATCATCACGTTGCCGCAGGAGATGAAGGGGTTCACATCGCAGGAGAGGCTGCCGCCGGGGTTGGCGAGCAGGAACTCCTTGCCGACCTGCAGCTCGAGGGAGGCGATCCAGCCGACGAGCCCGCCGATCAGGAGCACCAGGCCGACGAGCCGCTGCCCGGCGCGGCTCTTCGCGGAGCGTTCCGCGGCCAGCTCGGCGTCGATCTCGGCGAGCATCGCCGCGTCGTCGGCGCCGTCAGCAGCGGGGTCTGCGGGGTCTGCGGGGTCCAGGGCGGGCTCATCGTTCATGGCAGGACCGTGCTCTTCCGTGCGAGGGATCAGGTCTTCAGATCGGGGAATCTCAGGCGATCAACGGGTTCTCAGGCGACCGGGTGCTCGCGGAACCAGGCGGCGAGGTGCTCGTTGCCTTCGTCCATGCTCACCCGCGGCGTCCACTGCAGGCGCTCCCGGGTGCGGCGCTGGTCGAACCAGTGTGCGGTGGACATCTGCTCGGCGAGGAACTCGGTCATCGGTGGCTCGTCATGTCCGGGCCGTTTCTCCCAGATCCGCTCGATCACCCGGCCGGCGAAGCGGGCCGCGGAGCCGGGGACCTTGAGGGTCGGTGCCGGGACTCCGGCGGCCTCGCACCAGCCGCCGAACACGTCGCGCACCGTGCGGGGCTCGCCGTTGGAGACCACGAAGCTCTCTCCGTGCACGTCCTGAATGCGATCATGCGCGGCGACGATCGCCTCCGCGGCGTTGGTGACATAGGTGGTGTCGATCAGTGCCATGCCCTGGTCCAGCAGCGGCAGGCGGCCGCTGCGGGCACGATCCACGATCCTGCCCACCAGCTGGGTGTCGCCCGGGCCCCACACCACGTGGGGGCGGATCGAGGTGACCAGCAGCCCATCGGTGCCGTCGGCCTCCATCGCCAACAGCTCGGCGGCCGCTTTGGTGCGGGCATAGGGGCCGCGGGCCTGCGCGGGATCCGCGGGGGTCGCATCGAGGCCCACGATCGCGCGGCCGAGATGCGCGACCGACGGCGAGGAGATGTTCACCAGGGCGCCGCCGCCGTTCGCGCGCAGCGCGTCCAGCACGTTGCGGGTGCCCTCGATGTTGATCGCGCGGTACTCGTTCTCCGGGCCGGAGATGGAGACCTTCGCGGCGAGGTGGATCACCGCGTCGGCGCCCTTCACCGCACGGCGCACGTCCTCCGCCTCGGTGAGCGAGCCGCGCACGTCCTCGACGCCGTCGATCCCGGCAGGGCGGCGCTGGAAGGCGCGCACGGTGGCCCCGCGATCCCGCAGAGCGGTCGCAACCGCTCCGCCCAGCATCCCGGAGGCACCGGTGACCAGGACCGTCGGCGCACTCACAGGGCGTCTGCCTTCTCGCCGCGCAGGGTCTGCTCGGACCAGCGGGACAGGGCCGCACGGTCGATCTTCGAGTTGTGGCGGATATCCGTGGGCAGCGAACGGGTGGTGAACACCGCGACCACCTCGGCGCCGGAGCGCTCGCGCACCGCGCGCCGCACCGCCTCCTGCAGGGACGGTTCCGCCGGGTGGGGCCGGCCTGCCCTGCCGGGACGGTAGCCGTCCTCGGTCTCGAGGATCACGACCACCTGCTGGGTGCCGCGGGGGCCCACGACGGCGGCGCCGGCGCGGCGCACGGTCGGCACCGATTCGGCGGCGTCCTCGACCTGGACCGGGGTGAACATGCCCTCTGCTGTGGCCAGCACATGATCCGCACGGCCCTCGACCCACAGCCGTCCATCGGCGTCGAGATGGCCCACATCGCCCGTGGCGTGCCAGCCCTCGAAGCGCATCGAGGTGTGGGTGGTGCGCCAGAGCATCAGGTAACGGTCCCTCACGTGCGGGCCGCAGACCAGGATCTCTCCGGTCTTCCCGGCGTCCGAGGTGATCTCTCCGGTGGTGCGACCCAGCTCGTCCATCACGGCGATCGCGATCTCGACCCGGGGCACGGGGCGGCCGACGCAGACGCCGGCGCCCTCGCCTGCCGCTTCGATGCCCTCGAGGTCGATCGCGGCCACCGCGAGGCATTCCGTCATGCCGTAGGGCGTCAGCGCGCGCGCGTTCGGCATCAGGGTGCGCAGCTCGCGCAGCAGCTGCGCGGGGATCGGAGCGCCGGCGGAGAAGAAGCTCGCGGCGCGGGCCATCGCGGCGCGGCCGTCCGCATCGAGCTGGTCGGCGGTGTCGATGATGTTCCGCAGCGCGGCCGGAGCCGTGAACACGGCCGGCTCGCCGAGGGCGTCGATCGCCGCGGCCAGCGCCGGAGCGGTCAGCTCACCGGGTCGGGTGATGTCCATGTCCGGCACCACCGTCGGGGCGCCGAGCGCGGGGCCCAGCAGCGCGAAGGTCGCGAAGCCCGCGACCAGGCCGCGCTCGGGGGCGAGCTGCAGGGTGTCCCCCACGGCGGTGAACATCGCGCCGAGCTGGCGGTGGGTGAGCACCGCGCCCTTGGCGGGGCCGGTGGATCCGGAGGTGAACAGGATCGCGGCATCCGCGTCGGGTGCGGGCCAGGCGGCATCCAGCGGAGCGCCGAGCTCGCGCTGCAGCGAGCCGGAACGGGCGAGCTCGGCGATCGAGGTCTCCACGCCGAGAGCCACCCGGTCCACGGTCGGCAGCTGCTCGACCGAGAGCCGGCGGCCGGGCCAACCCAGGGCGCGGGCGCCGACGAGCGCCTTCTTGATGCCGATGAACCAGTCGGGGTGGGAGCCGATGACCGCACGGGTCAGGCCCGCCATGCCCAGCCCGGCGTCGGCCACCACGGCGACGGCGCCGATGCGGAAGCAGGCGTAGAGCACGCCGGTCAGATCTGCGCCGGGGGTGATCAGCAGGCTCACCCGGTCCCCGGGGCGCACCCCGTGGCCGAGCAGGCCGGCGGCGATGTCGTCGACCCTGCGGTTCAGCAGGGACCAGGAGATCTCCCGGGTCTCGCCGTCCTCGCCGCCCAGCTCCACCACGGCGGGGCGGTGGGCGTGGCGGGGGTCGCCGGCGAGCTCGGCGATGGGTGCGCCGATGTGCCGCTCGGGGGCGGCCTCGGCGTAGGAGGAGACGGCGCGCCAGGCGGGTGCCTCGGTGCGGGGCTCCTCGGCGGTGCCGAAGGTGGTCTCGAGCCACTCCGCGACCAGTCCGGCGACGTCTGCGTCCTCCCACACCAGGTGGGAGGCCTTCTCGAAGCGGTGCACATCAGCGTGCGGGACCCGCTGGATGAGGTCGCGCAGGAAGCGGTCGTTGAAGGTGATGTCCTTCGGCCCCCAGGCGAACAGGGTGGGGACCTTCAGCTCCTGGATCCCGGCGGCGACCCGCTCGAGGGTGGGCCGGGAGGGGTGGTGTTCGGCGGCCGGGATGTCGGCGACGAACTGGTCGATCCCGAGACGGCGCGTGCGGCCGCGATACGGGGCGAGGTAGGCGTCCTGCACCTCGCGCGGCAGCGCCGGCTTGGACAGCGCCAGGGTGGTGCGCAGGAAGGTGTCGGTCACCGAGGTCGACGGGGTGCGGAACCACGGCGCGGTCGCGAGCTGCAGCGCCTTGGGGAGCGCCTCCTCGAGCTTCTGGTGGACACCGGTGTTGGTGAGGATCATCCCGATCACGTCGTGGCGGTTGTCCAGCGCCCACCCGGCGGAGATCAGGCCGCCCCAGTCATGGCCGACGGTCACCACCGGGCCGCGCAGCGACAGCGCGTCGGTGAGCAGGGACAGGTCCGTGATGCGGTCCTGATAGCGACGCTTCAGGCCGGTCCGCTCGGACCATCCCATCTCCAGCTGGTCGACCGCGATCAGGCGCCAGGGGATGTCCGCGCGCACCAGCGAACGGAACAGGAAGGAGTAGGTGGGGTTGCCATGGACGGCCAGCAGCGTGCCGCGCGGCGTGATCCCGCGCTCGGCCAGCAGCGGGCCGGAGTCCAGCAGGTGCCAGCGACGCTGCTCGCCCGAGTGGTCGCGCACCTGGAGGGTGCGGCTGAGCCGGGGATCGACCCCGGGCATCGCCGGAATCTCCTCAGTGGACGCGCGTCGGCGCCCCGTGCTGCGGGCGGTGTTCACCACTCGACCTCCATCATCGCCGTGTTCAGACCTGAGCCGACCCCCATCAGCAGCACCCGCTGCCCGCGCTGGATGTCGTTCTGGACGTGCGCGAGAGTCATCGGCACCGCTTCGGCGGCGACGTTGCCCCAATCCCCGAGAGTCATCGGGATGCGGTCCATTCCCACTCCGGTGATCTTCGAGAAGTTCCGGATGTACACCGTGGAGACCTGATGGGGGATCACGAGATCGAGGTTCTTGAAATCGTGCCCCGCCTCATTGGCGCCCTTCCAGGTGTCCAGGATGAGCTGGATGCCGTTCTCGAGCAGGCCGGCGGAGTCCGTGCGCATGTCGTGCATGTCCGCCACGCACAGCTCGTGATGCTCGGTCCCGGCGCGGGCCTGGGTGTGCTTCAGGCGGTGGCCCTCCGGGTGTTCGTCGGACGGTCCGAGGACAGCGGCGGCGGCGCCCGATCCCAGGGTCAGCGAGGCGAACTGGTTGTTGAAGTCCGCGCGGGTGGAGGTCTTCGAGTTCAGTCGCTCCACGGTCCCGCGCTGCACCTCCTCGACGTCCTCCGCGCCCACGACCAGGGCGTACTTGATCTGCCCGGAATCGATCATGGCCGAGGCCATCGTCATCGCGTTGACGAAGCCCAGGCAGGCGTTGGTGATGTCGAAGTTCATGCAGCCGGGAGGCATGCCCAGCGAGTGGTGGATCCCGGTGGAGACCGCGGGCTCGAGGTGCTGGCGGGAGACGGAGGCGTTGATCAGCAGCCCCACCTGGTCGCGCATGATGCCGGCCTTGGCCATGGCGCGCTCGGCGGCGAGCACCACGCCCTGCTTCCAGCCGTTCTGGGTGTCGCGCCACCAGCGGCGCTCATAGACCCCGGCGACCCGCTGCAGCACGCCCTTGGGCAGACGCAGGCGCTTGCGTGCCGGCGTGAGCATCTCGTCGATCTCATCCGAGGTGACTGTGACCTGCGGAAGGCTCATCTCGATCGCGAGCAGGCTGGTGTTCCTGTGGACGATCCCTGTGTTCCCGTTCCCCATCAGCGTGCGCTACCTCGTCAGTCTGTGTGTGTCGTGGCCGGATCGCGTCATTCTTCCACCCATGCCTGGGGAGACGCTCAAGGGGTGGCCGATCCCACGTCGCCCTCGTCCCCGTCCTCGAGCAGGTGCCCCAGGTGGTGACGTGCGAAGGCGAGGCTCTGTCGCAGGGTGCGCTCGCGGATCTCGGGCTTGCTGCTGGTGGTGACCTCGAGCAGCACCGACCCCTCCCAGCCGCGGTTGGCCAAGCGTCGCAGCACCTCGGCGCAGGGCTGGTTCCCCTCGCCCGGGGGCAGGTGCTCATCCTTCGTCGAGTTCCCGGAGCCGTCGGCGAGATGCAGATGGGTGAGCCGGTCCCCGAGCCGCTCGATCATCTCCAGCGCGTCATCGCCGGCAGTCGCGGCATGCGAGAGGTCGACGGTGACGTGGGCGTAGTCCTCGTCGGTGGGGTCATGGTCGGGCAGATAGTTCAGCAGCTCCCGCACCCCGAGCCGCCAGGGGTACATGTTCTCCACCGCGATCGCGATCCCGTGCTCCTCCTCGAGCGCGGCGACGCCCTCGACGAATCCTCGCGCGTACCTGCCCTGCCAGCGGAAGGGCGGGTGCGCCACGATCGTGGGCACCTCGAGCTCCTTCGCGATCTCGATCGTGCGCTCGATCTTGACCCAGGCGTCCCGACCCCACAGGCCCTGCAGGAGGAACAGGGTGGGCGCATGGAGGGAGAGGATCGGCAGCTCGAACCGCTCGGAGTACTCGCGCAGGAGCTTCGGGTCCTGGCTGTCCTTGGGGTAGGAGACCATCACCTCCATCCCGTCGTACCCGATCTCGTGCGCGAGCCGGAACGCCTCCTCGACCCCGGCGGGGAAGACCGAGGAGGTGGACAGACCCACCGGGATCCGGCGCTGCGGATCCTGGTCGCTGCGGGGATCGCCGGCCGACAGCCGCTTGGACAGCTTCTCGCGGGCGGTGCGCTGGGCGGTGCTGGGCCGGGTGTAGGGCTTTCGGGCAGTGCCCGACGAAGCGTCCGTCGACGGACGGTCACGGCGTGGACTCACGGCATCTCCTCGGGGCTGAGCGGGCCTCGTCAGTATGCAACAGGGGGCGCGCCTAGACTCTTCAGCATGCCTGTCCGAGATCTCACCGCCCAGGACTTCGTCACCTACAAGACGATGAGCTCCGGTGCGTTCGGGGGGTCCTACGACCCCTCCTCAGCGGCCGCTCCCCAGGACTTCTCCCCCGGTGAGACGGCGATCGGCATCGACGCCTCCGCGCTCCCGGGAGGTCTTGATGGGGTCATCGCCGCCGGTGCCCGGATCCGTCACGACCAGATCGCCCTGGGCGGTGGCCTGGTGCGCTGCGGCGGCGTGGCCGGGCTCGTCGTCCACCCCGCGCACCGCGGCGACGGGCTGTTCGGGACTCTGCTCACCGCGGTGATCGCCCGCTGCGCTGCCGAGGGCATGGCGGTCTCGATGCTCTACCCCTCCCATCCCGCGCTCTACCGCCGGTACGGCTACCAGGTGGTCGCGCGGGGGCAGTCGCTGATCGTGCCGCTGGTGGACCTGCAGCGGATCCCGGCCGTGCCGCACCGGCGCCTGGTGCCGGTCACCGCGGACTCGATGCCCCGACTGCGGGACCTCTACCACCGCCTCAGCGCGGACGACAACGGGATGCTCCGCCGGGAGCCGCCGCTGTTCGCCGACGGCCTGCCCGGTGCGGGCTGGTCCGCGCTGCTGCTCCAGGACGAGTCCGGCACCGATCATGGCTACCTGTCCTGGACCCGGCGGCGCGAGGACCCGCACGGCGTGGGCCTCGACGTGCATGAGCTGCTGGGCCGCACCCGCTCCGATCGGCTCGCGCTGCTGCGTTCCCTGGGGTCGTGGTCCACGGTCACGGAGCTGGTCCGGCTGCGGGTGCGCACCGAGGACCCGGTGCTCGATGCGCTCCCCGGCGCCGGGGCCCGTCCCAGCCCGGAACCGGCGCCGCTGGTGATGACGCGGGTGATCGACACGGCCGCGGCCCTGCGCGCCCGCCGCGCACCGGAGCAGCTGGCAGGCAGCATCCGCCTGGTGGTCGAGGACAGCACAGTCCCCGAGGGCGACTGCCGCGCGGCGGGGTCCTTCCTGGTCTCCGCACACAGCGGCACGATCGCAGCAGAGCCGGAGGGAGGAGGGTCTGCGGGCCTCCTCGGCACCGTCCGGCTCGACATCCATGCCGCGTCCCTGCTGCTGATGGGCGGGCGTTCCCTCGCCGATGCCCGTCGCCTTGACCTCACCGCAGCGGCCGACCCGGCCGCCGAGACCTTCCTGGATGCTCTGCTGGCCGGTCCGCGGCCGAGCGTCATGGACGCCTTCTGATCCCGACATCGAACTCCGGAGCACCCGCATGGCCAAGCTGCATTTCAAGTACGGAGCGATGAACTCCGGGAAGTCCGACACCCTGATCAAGACCGCCTACAACTACGACGAGCGCGGGCTGGCCACGCTCACCGTGAAGCCCGCGCTGGACACCAAGGGCGAGGACTGGGTGGTGGCCCGCGGCGGCGCCAGGCGCCTGGTCGATGTGCTCGCCGCCGCCGGTGATGATGTGCGCGCGAGGGTCAATGCGACGGCCGACGAGCGCGGGCTGCGCCCGCTGCACTGCGTGCTGGTGGACGAGGCGCAGTTCCTCGAGCCCTCGCAGATCGACGACCTGTTCAAGATCGCCAAGCAGGACGGCATCTCGGTGATCTGCTACGGGCTGCGCGCGGACTTCCGCACCGCGATGTTCCCCGGTGCGAGCCGGCTCTTCGAGCTCGCCGACAACATCGAGAAGCTGCCCACGATGTGCCGCTGCGGTTCGCAGGCCGAGTTCAACTGCCGCATGGTCGACGGCCGCTTCGTCTTCGAAGGGGAGCAGGTCGCGATCGACGGTGCGGAGGTGACCTATATGTCGCTGTGCGGGCCCTGCTTCATGCAGGAGCAGGAACGCGCCGGCGTCACCGTCCTGGGGTGACACCGGCGCGTTCGGGAACTGCGCTGCTAGGCGGTCGAACTGCTCAGGAGCTGAGCGGCTTGTCCTCGCCCACCTCGGCGTCGCCGCCGGCATGGGTGCTGGTGGAGCTCTCGTCGCCGCTCCTGTGATCTTCACGAGCGCTGCCGATCCGCTCCTTGGCGCTGCCGGCCGCGCCGGCCACCGCGCCCTGGACGTTCGAGGCGACCTCGGGTGCCTTCTCCTTGACCGCGCCGGCGGTGTCATGGGCGACCTTGGTCGCGGTGTCCTTCGCCTGCGTGGCCCGGCGCTGCACCTCAGGATCGTCGGCCACCTGGCGCGCAGTGCGCTCGAGCGACTCATAGGGGCCACGGCCCGCGCGGGATCCGACCACGAAGCCGATCGCGAGTCCGGCCAGGAAAATGAACTTCTTCATCACTGCCTCCAGCATCGTCCGGTGTCTGTGCCCCGCATCGTGCCACAGGACCCGGGTCGGCAACGGTCTTCGCCGACCGAGCGGTTCACTGCAGTCTCGTGAGCGGGCTTGTCGTCCGTGGCGGAGGGCTCGTCCCACTTCGGTTCCCTTTTGGTCACAGAACCTCCACCTTCGGCGTCCACCGGCACCTCCGACACGCTCGGCGAGGACCTACGATCAGAGGACCGCAACGCCGCCGTGATCAGTAACGAGAAGGAGACTTCGTTGTCCCCCGTGCCCCCGTCACAGTCCCCGCTCGATGACTCCCCCGCCACCTCCCTGACCGTGGAGGAGGTCGCGGCGCAGGTCCGCAGCTGGGTGCATGCTGCAGCGCTCCGTCCGGTGCCGGGGCCCGCGAGGATGCTCTCCGATCTGCTGAGAGACCCGAAAGGGCTGGATTTCACCCTCGCCTTCGTCGATCGCGTGATCCGGCCCGAGGATCCGCGCGCCGCAGCCGTGGAGCTCCGCCGCCTCGCCCAGGACCCGCCGGCCTTCCTGCCGGCGCCGCTGCGCCGGGTGCTGGGGCTCGGCGGCGTCGCCTCCTCCCTCGCTCCGAGCGTGGTGGTGCCCACCGCTCAGGCCGCGATGCGTCGCATGGTCGGCCACCTCATCCTCGATGCCCGCCCCCGCCAGCTGGGAGCCTCGATCGCACGCCTCACCGCCGACGGCACCGAGCTCAACATCAATCTGCTCGGCGAAGCGGTGCTCGGCGCGCAGGAGGCCTCCCGCCGGATGCAGGGGCTCCGTGAGCTGGTGGCCCGCCCGGACATCGACTACGTCTCGATCAAGGTCTCCTCGCTCGTGGACCATCTGCCGCTCTGGGCCACCGCCGAGACGGTAGACCACACGGTCGAGACACTGCTTCCCCTCTACCTCGATGCCGCCCGCCGGGAGCAGCCCACCTTCCTGAACATGGACATGGAGGAGTACCGGGATCTCGAGCTGACCCTGCAGGTCTTCGAGAAGCTCCTGGACCGTCCCGAGCTCGAGCACCTCCACGCGGGCATCGTGCTGCAGGCCTACCTGCCCGATGCGCCCTCCGCGATGGCCCGGGTGCGGCGCTTCGCCGAGCGGCGGGTGGCGGCCGGGGGTGCTCCGATCAAGGTGCGCCTGGTCAAGGGCGCGAACCTGGCGATGGAGCAGGTCGAGGCTTCGGTGCACGGCTGGAGGCAGGCGCCGCTGCTGTCGAAGGAGGAGACCGACGCGCAGTACAAGCGGATGCTGCTCGAGGCGCTGCACCCCAGCCGACTGGACGCGGTCCACCTGGGCATCGCCGGCCACAACCTCTTCGACGTCGCCTTCGCGCACCTGCTGATGCGCGAGCGAGACATCGGTGCCGGTCCCGGCCACGGCGTGGAGTTCGAGATGCTCGCCGGGATGGCCCCTGGGCAGCAGGCCGTGGTGCGCGAGGCCACCGGCACGATGCGTCTGTACGTGCCGATCGTGCACCCGCGCCACTTCGACGTCGCCGTCTCTTACCTGGTGCGCCGTCTCGAGGAGAATGCCTCCTCGCAGAACTTCCTGTCCGCCGCGTTCGAGCTGGACACCTCCGAGGAGCTCTTCGAGCGGGAGCGGCAGCGGTTCACCGGCGCCCTGGAGCGGGCGCTGCGGGAGACCTCCCTGCCCACCCATCGGGACCAGGACCGCATCGCCGAGGTCGTGGGGGGTCGGGGCGTGCTGCAGCTGGGCTCCCCCGGCCTGCCGGCGGTGCCCGGCGCCTTCCGCAATACCCCCGACACCGACCTCTCGACCCCCGCGAACCAGCAGTGGGCCGCGCAGCTCACCCATCGCATCCGCGGCTCTGAGATCGGCGACGAGGAAGCCCGCGCCGCGCGACTCACCACCGTGGAGGCCGTCACGTCGACCATCTCCCGCGCCCTGACCGCACAGCCTTCCTGGGTGGGTCTGGGAGTGGAGAAGCGCGCCGGGATCCTGCGCCGAGTGGCGGGCACCCTCGCTGCGCATCGGGCCGAGCTGCTCGAGGTGATGGCGGCGGAGACCGGCAAGACCCTCGAGCAGGGCGATCCGGAGGTCAGCGAAGCGATCGACTTCGCGCTCTATTACGCCGAACAGGCCGAGCAGCTCGCCCGGCAGGGCGATCTGCAGGCCACGGCCCGGCCGCTGACACTGGTCACCCCGCCCTGGAACTTCCCGGTCGCGATCCCCACCGGCGGCGCTCTCGCCGCACTCGTGACCGGCAGCAGCGTGATCATGAAGCCCGCTCCGCAGGCTCGTCGCTGCGGCGCACTGATAGGCAGGCTTCTCCACGAGGCCGGTGTCCCCCAGGACGTCTTCACCCTGGTCGATGTGCCGGAGGACGAGGTGGGCCGAGCGCTGATCTCGGACCCGCGGATCGATCAGCTGATCCTCACCGGTGCCTCAGACACCGCCACACTGTTCGCCTCCTGGCGGCCCGAGCTGCGGATCCTCGCCGAGACCAGCGGCAAGAACTCGATCATCGTCAGCCCGCAGGCGGATCTCGACCTGGCAGCCCGCGATGTCGCAGCCAGCGCCTTCGGCCACGCCGGCCAGAAGTGCTCCGCCGCTTCCCTGGTGATCACCGTAGGATCCGTGACCACCTCGCGGCGCTTCACCGCACAGCTCGCCGACGCGGTGCTGAGCCTGCACGTGGGCCGGCCCACCGACCCGACCGCACAGATGGGCCCCGTGGTCGAGGCCCCCGGTGAGAAGCTCCGCTCGGGGCTGACCGAGCTCGCGGACGGTGAGGCCTGGCTCTCCCGACCCCGCCAGCTGGATGACTCCGGCACCCTGTTCTCCCCGGGCGTGCGCACCGGTGTCGAGGAGGGCTCCGCCTTCCACCTCACCGAATACTTCGGACCGGTGCTCGGGGTCATCCACGCCGAGTCCCTCGAGGAGGCGGTGCGGATCCAGAACGGCACCGCCTTCGGGCTCACCGCCGGGCTCCATTCGCTCGAGCCCGCCGAGGTCGCCTGGTGGACGGAGCACGTCGAGGCCGGGAACCTCTACGTGAACCGGGGTATCACCGGGGCGATCGTGGAACGGCAGCCCTTCGGCGGCTGGAAGCGCTCGGCCATCGGCCAGACCGCGAAGGCGGGCGGGCCGAACTATCTGGTCCACCTGATGGACTGGGCCGACGCCCCCGCCACCTCCGACGCGCTGTCCGACCCAGAGACCTGGCTGGCCTCGGCACGACACAGCGACCGCGAGCACTTCTCGAGCACTTTCGCTCCCCGCGACGTGCAGGAGCTGCACGGGGAGATCAACGTGCTGCGCTACCTGCCGCTCCCGGTGCTGATCCGCGCCGCCTCCGGCGCAGCCCCGCAGGAGCTCGAGCGGGTGCTGCATGCCGCAGCGACCGTCGGCGCCGAGGTGGAGGTCTCCGTCGCGGACCATGAGCTGGTCTCCGTCGCCGAAGCGGCGGGTACCGCGGTCACGCTCGAGGACAGCGTCGCCTTCGCAGGTCGCATCCCCGCCCTCACCCAGTCCCGCATCCGTCTGATCGGCGAGCCCGACGCGGCGCTGCGCCGGGCGATCGCGGAGCACATCGAGGTGGCACTGTTCACCGGAGTGGTGGTCTCCAGCGGACGGATCGAGTTGCTCCCGTTCCTGCACGAGCAGGCGATCAGCGCCACGGATCACCGCTACGGCAATCCGCTCCCCCACCCGCTGGATCTCACCGGCGGCCAGGGCTGGGCCCGCGGCCGGGACTGAGCCCCGACCCAGCACGCAGCTCGCACCCGGCTCGCGTCGTCTCGCGCCGATTCGGCCCCCTCCGGCCCCGGCTCGCGTCGAGATCGACGTTCGGTACAGATTGCAACAAGCATCCTGCTCCGTACGTCGATCTCGGTGCTTCGCCGTGGTCACGCCGACGCCGTCCAGCCCTGCCGAAGCAAGGCGTCGCGGACACGGTCCACGGCCTTGCGACAGCCGTACTGAAGATCCTCAGCCGTGGTGCGCACCTCGACCCATCCTGCCCGGGCCCGCCGCTCGCCCCTGGCGATGTCCTTCGCCTGCTGCTCCGGAGTGAGATGAGTGGGCCCGTCGTGCTCGAGCGCGACCCGCCACGTCGGCCAGTGCAGATCGGGCTGGCCGAGATCGATCCCGGCCCCGAGCCTGTCGACTCCACCGACCGGGCGCACATTCGCCAGCGGTTCCGGGAGCCCGGCCCTGACCAGGGCGAGCCGCAGCGTGGTCTCGGCGGGCGAATCGCTGTCGCGACGCACCTGCGCTACCGCCGCCTGGAGCCTGCGGGCACCCCTTCCGTGGAAGTTGAGTCCCGCATAGTGGTGTAGCGCGGTGGCCCCGTGATCGTCTCTGACGAGGACGCGGCCACCGTGTGATCCTTCGAGTCAACCTTCCACAGAATCCTCGAACGGAGTCATCACGATGACCGCTCCTCATATTGTCGACCCTCACGGCCTGCTCGGTGAAGCCCTGGCCGAAGCCTCCCCGGATCTGATGCGCACGATGCTGCAAAGGATCATCAACGAGCTGCTGTCCGCGGACGCTGACGCGGTCGCCGGCGCGGAATACGGCCGACCCAGCCCCGAGCGGGTCGCTCAGCGCAACGGCTACCGCCACCGCGACCTCGACACCCGCGTCGGCACGATCGACGTCGCCGTCCCCAAGCTCCGCACCGGCACCTACTTCCCCGAGTGGCTGCTCGAGCGCCGCAAACGCGCCGAATCCGCCCTGATCACCGTGGTCGCGGACTGCTACCTCGCCGGCGTCTCCACCCGCCGAATGGACAAACTCGTCAAGACCCTCGGCATCAACAGCCTCTCGAAGTCCCAGGTCAGCCGCATGGCAGCCGATCTGGACGAGCACGTCGAGCAGTTCCGCCACCGCCCCCTGGACGAGGCCGGGCCGTTCACGTTCGTCTCCGCCGACGCACTGACGATGAAGGTCCGCGAGGGCGGACGAGTCATCAACGCCGTCGTCCTGCTCGCCACCGGCGTCAACGGCGACGGCCACCGCGAAGTCCTCGGCATCCGGGTCGCGACCAGCGAGACCGGCGCGGCCTGGAACAGCTTCTTCGCCGACCTGGTCGCCCGCGGCCTGGGCGGAGTCCGCCTGGTCACCTCCGACGCGCATGCGGGGCTGGTCGAGGCGATCGCCGCTCACCTGCCCGGAGCGTCCTGGCAGCGCTGCCACACCCACTACGCCGCGAATCTGATGAGCATCTGCCCCAAGGGCATGTGGCCAGCCGTGAAAGCGATGCTGCACAGCGTCTATGACCAGCCCGACGCCGCGGCCGTGAATGCGCAGTTCGAGCGTCTGCTGGACTACGTCGGTGAGAAGCTCCCGGCCGTGGCCGAGCACCTCGATGCCGCCCGCGCAGACGTCCTCGCGTTCACCGCGTTTCCGAAGGATGTGTGGGTCCAGATCTGGTCGAACAACCCCACCGAGCGTCTGAACCGCGAGATCCGCCGCCGCACCGACTCGGTGGGCATCTTCCCCTCCCGCGAGGCGATCGTCCGCCTCGTCGGCGCGGTCCTGGCCGAGCAGACCGATGAATGGGCCGAAGGACGCCGCTACCTCGGCCTCGACGTCCTCGCCCGCTGCCGCCTCACCCTCACCACCAATCCCGTGAACGAGGTGAGCACCGATGCACTTCCCGCGCTGACAGCCTGATCCCTATCGCCGAAGGATCGCTACACCACTTCCGGGGACTTGACCGGTACAGTCCGCCTAAGCGCAACGAAGCGCCCGGGACTTGTAGCTAGCGAAGGTTACCAGCCCGGAAGAGGGGAGAATCATGCAGAGTGGCAGTGGAGGGCCTTTGACACGGCGCCAGAGGAAGCTTACTTCGCTATTAGTAGCGCATGTCATCTTAGTAGCCCCGCTATTAATGGCCGCCCCATCTTTTGCGGCACCTGCGATTCCTGGCGCAGGCTCGGGAAGTGCGACCGTCTCAGCCTCAGTGAACTCGTCTCAGGATGACTTTGACGCAGCCGTGCAAGAGTATGTGGTAACCGAAGGTGGAATAATCGCCTTCGACACTGATCGAGCCCTCTCCGAAGGGGCTTCGCCGGACGTGCTTCAAGCGGGGGCTATACTAACTGACTTATCGGAAGCGTACGCTACCGAGGAGGCAGGGGGCGTATCTGCAAGGAAGCTAGGTATCCCTATTTGGGGGAACTGGTGCGGCCCCGGGCATGGTGGAGGAATCGCCAAGGACCTCCTTGATAGCGCTTGCCGCACCCATGATAGGTGCTACGCCTCAAACGGATACTTCAACTGCTCCTGCGACCGCGCCCTCATTGCCACCATTAATCGCACTTACAACCGTATGCATACGACCGAGAAGATCGCAGCAACCGCCGTGAAAACGTATTTCGCGGCCCAAATCGCCGTAAAATGCTAGCAGTGGAGGATGGCATGTCCGACAAAAGTGCGACAACTCCGAATGGCGCGCAATCACGAAAACAGATGGCTACCATTTCAACCTTGAGTATAGCTGCGATTTCGTTGGCGTTATGCGTATTGTCTCCACTCGCGAACAGTCTCGCTTTCCTTTTTGTTCCCCTCCTCGGGATAGTTACAGTTTGCTTGGGCATATATGCCAGATCCTGGTGGATGTGCCTAGTAGGTGTGGTCGAAATAATTTCGCCAGCCTTTACCATTTACTTGACGTACTACGCCCTTTCGCTGGGCGCTTAAACAAGAAAGCGAAGGCTTCGAGAATGCCAACTCGATCACGATCTATGCGCGTAGCCGCAACGGCGTTGCTGTCTCTCAGCCTGTGGACCGGGATGGTTGGTCTGGCCCATGCGGATCAGGTCAAAACCACAACCGTCAGCACAGCAACCTCTAGCGGGTGTACGGGCAAGCTAATAAAGAGAACGGAGCGACTATATAGCGTCGAACACGGCTATTACACCGGAACATCCTTCTACGCAACGGTCTCATGCCCCACTCTTGCTGCTGGCAAACAGGCTCGTGCGCGAGCTCATTGTTCCGGTCTGGATCGATACACGAGCTGGGCAATACGCGGAGAATCATGGCAGTCGGGAAATTGTTTCGGCTCTGGCGCCTCCGCCAGTAAAGTCTCCCTAGAGTTCAGATAGCACAGTTCTCCCGATCGTAACGCCAGGGGCCGCACCTGTTGGGGGCGGCCTCTGGCGTCTACGAGGACCCCACTCGGCTCGCAACCCCAAACATCACAACCGCCGAACAGCTTCGTGCGGCAGCCGACGACCAAGCCGCGGAACGCGCCTGGAGGTCAGCAATCCCTAAACGGTCGGTTCAGGGGTGAACCGCGAACGCACCAAAGATGCTCACAGGGGCCCTTGTGGAATCCGGGGGTCAGGCACCAAATTGACGGGTATGCCAGACACCATGAAGGCGACCGCAACAGCTCCCGCAATGAGGCCCACTATTGCCCACGTTCTCCCGCTGTCCCGGGTACGCAGGCTGGCCGTGCCGAGCCCAAGGGCGAGAACGACGCAGATCAACCCTGGAATAAACGGGATCAGCATGAGGCCGTCCGCCGTCCCGTGCCCGTTGAACACATAGAACGAATACAGCTCTTGCCGCGCTAGTTGCCCCCAGACCGTGAGTGCGACCCCGAGACCGCCTGCGGTGGTTGACATGATGCCGAGGATGTCGAGCTTCCGTGAGTCGATCGAAAGGGTGACGCTCATCAATCCAGGCTAGCCGAGTGCGATCCGCAGCCCGCGTCATAAACGGTCCATTGCGGCACATCAGCAGCAGGGCCGCCGGCGCTTCGTTGTCGCATATGAAGATGCTCCACAATCCTGGACCGAAACTTGTCACGCGAGGTGCGCAGCCCTGCCGCGTTAGTGGCGCCCGTCACCCCGGGCCGGTACTGTTGGCAGATTCAGCACAACGCCTGGCCCACGCTCGAAATACCGAGATGGGACACCGACGCAGTCCGAATGCCGTCTGGAGGTGCCGTACAGATGTCCTCGCAGAGACTTCCCCGCCACCGCACTGCTGCTGTCATCGCCGGAGCGGCCGCGCTACTGGTCACCGGCATGACCACTGGCTTCCTGATCGCTGGGAGCGGTCCCACCACGCCCAGCCAGGCAGCACCCGTCGTGGCCAGTCCCGCCACCGAGCCGGCACCCGACGCGGAGGCAGAGCCCGCCGCCGATGAGGGCGCGCCGAGTCCAAGCTTCCCCACGAACGCGAACGGCCAGACCTACGGCTCCTCTTCTGATGTGGAATCGTACGACGCCATGCCAGACCTCGTTGCGGTAGAGATGCCCGACGGTGCGGTCGGCTACATCTATGCGGAGGAGCTGATCCGCCTCGAAGGCGGGCACGTCAACTCGCCGGAAGAGGCACTCGAGTGGAACGAGACCGTGAAAAACATGGCGACAGAGACCAACGACGAGGGCCTCGCCTATATCCCCATCACGGCCTACCAGGCCGATGGCGTGACCGAGATTGGCACCTGGGAAGGTCTCAACGGGGGCTGAGCACTGAAGTGCCAGTAATTGCGTCCCGGACGGAGCTCGCGCTGCCCAAAGGGTGGCTGGCCAGCTGTCATCGGAACGTCTCGCTGAGGTATACCCAAACGAGACGGCCGCCGGCGGAGTATCGCTTGTGGATGTGAACGCTGAGTGGCGGTTGTCTGTGACAGCTCGCTGGCGTCATCGAGGTCGCCAAGGCTCCCTCCCGGCTGCACACTGGCTGGCATGAAACCGATCCAGGTGCGACTGATGAACGACTACACCGCTGAATGGCCCCTTTGGACCGACGGCTTGACCGATGAGAGCGACTGGGAACTCTCCCAGCCACTGAAGCGGCGACTGACGGCTTGGGCGGCCTTCTTCAATGCGCACTACGACTGGGAGCGCGGCTGGGACTCTTCCGCGGCGGGTGCGGAGCACCGAGCCGAAGGCATCGAGCTGCACCGTCTTCTGGTGGCCGAGCTCGGGCCGGCCTACGACGTAGAGCTCATGCTGGACTAGTGGCCCTCGCGGGCAGCTGGCGAAGCGAACAGCTGCAGTGAGCAATCGCCCGATAGGGGATCCTTCACCGTATGTCGAGCGAGCGTCCTCCTCGACGCCTCTTTACGAGGGGTCGTCATGTACGCAAGACCCGTACGGTGACGTGAGCGGTGAGGGGAGGTTAACTGCAACAATGTCGACATGCATGTCGGCTACGCGCGCGTCTCGACCCTCGAGCAAGATCTCTCCGCCCAACGAGAGGCGCTCGAGCGCCTCGGAGTCGAGGGCAAAAACATCTACTTCGACCACGGCCTGACCGGAACGAACCGCGCCCGGCCCGGGCTCCGCGAGGCACTGGCCGCGACCCGGGACGGCGACACCCTGGTGGTCGCCAAGCTCGACCGGCTGGCCCGCTCACTCCCCGATGCGAGGGACATCGCCGACGAACTCACCATCAAGGGAGTGGCGCTCAGTCTCGGCGGCAGCGTCTACGACCCCAATGACGCCGTGGGCCGGCTGCTCTTCAACGTGCTCGGCATGGTGGCCGAGTTCGAGGCGGACCTCATCCGTCTGCGCACCCGCGAGGGTATGGCCATCGCCAGATCCAAGGGCAAGCTCAAAGGCAAGAAGCCCAAGCTCTCGCCCTCTCAGCGCAAGCACCTACTGACCTTGCACACGGCTGGCGAGCACACCCAGGCCGAGCTCGCCGAGCTGTTCAACGTCTCCCGCACCACCATCTACCGCGAGCTGCGCCGCACCACGACCACCTCCTGACCGCCCATGCCCCGCCACTGAGCGAGCACAGAACCGCGCCACTGAGCCATCACATCCACATATCGCTCCTGTTCCACAGGGTCCAATAGCGGCTTTTGGCACATGTCTCGGCTAGGGTCTAGAACATGAGTGACACACATCGGACCCTGGGACAGCGCGTCGCCTACCTCCGGGTTTCGTCGGCTGGCCAAAACCTCGCGCGGCAGCTCGAAGCGGTGGGGGAGTGCGACCAGACCTTCACTGAGAAGCAGTCCGGCAAGAGCGCGGTCGACCGCCCACAGCTGCAGGCGCTGATCCGGCACGTCCGCCACGGCGACCATGTCGTGGTCGCCTCTATGGACCGTCTCGCCCGCTCGGTGATCGACCTCAACGACATCGTCCAGCAGATCACCGGCGACCCGACCGAACACACCGATCAGCACCCCAGGAAGGGTGCGAGCATCGAGTTCCTCAAGGAGCGACTCACCTTCGCCCCGGGCGACACGGACCCGATGGCCTCGTTTCAGCTGAACATGATGGGCGCGTTCGCTCAGTTCGAGCGTGAGCTCATCCGCCAGCGCCAGACCGAGGGCATCGCCGCGGCGAAGAAGCGTGGGGTTTACAAGGGCCGGCCCCGCACCCTCGAGAGCGACCAGATCCGCTCCGTCCGCAACGCCGCCCTGGCCGGCACGCCTAAGGTGCAAATCGCGCGTGACCACGGAATCAGCCGATCCACGCTGTACCGCTACCTCGAGCAACCAGAACTACCCCTGGGCTGATGGCCAGTTAAGCAAAGACCTTCCGCGTCGCGAACGTCGCATAGAATAGTTGCTTAAGAGCGGAGCTTCACCCCTTTCGCGCTAAGCTCTCTCCGTCCAGCGTCGCCGGTAATCATGAGCAAGAGGAGCTGACGCGCGTGAAGCGATTCGGGCCATTGGAGGAAACTCCGGCGGGCTTAGCTCTCGGCGATCCTGGCCGACACTTCCTACTCCTCACCCCCCTCTCCGTTTCCCACCACGAACGAGAGCAACGCCTTTGGGGGGAGCCATGGGAAGCTCTCAAGTCGATTTATATAGACATGCCGTCGTCTCGCTTTGCATTTTCGAAAGCGATGTCCGACCTCGCCTACGTAACCCTTATCGCAGCAATCCAGGATGACCCAGGGTTTACCCCAAAGGACGGCGCCGCTCTAGTTACGACTCGTGACCACGCTGAGAGATCTCTGGCGCTGAGTCCACATCATTTCCGGGGCTATTGGTATCGAAGCCTCGAAAGTACCCAGAAGATGGTTAACCACCTGCTAGTCGTGCCTGAGAGCCGGACACTGCTAAGCAAGCCCGGAGCGGTGATCGGGTCCGTCTACGCGGCCGCTCACGCAAAATAATCTCCCCGCTCTCCCGATTAAGGAAAAGTGAGTTCGGAAGCCTATGTCCGGCGTTTCTGGATCTGCCGGGATAAGCGCTTCTGGTCACGATGGAGTCGCCACCAACTAGCAGTATTCCGAAACTGGATCTGGCCCAGCTCTTCGAGACTGGGCAAGCCTCTTTCGGACAGCTCTCTCGAAAGTGCTTTTTGGTCTTTCCCGTTGCGTTCTTCGACCAGCTTCTGGGCCTCTACTACACGCTCTGAGGCGAGTGGATGAGCTGAAATACGTTCCTCCACTTCGCGCAACTGTCCTTCCAGCTCGGGCACGCTTCGTCGACGAAACATGACTATCACTTCATGAAGACGCAGGCGACGGCCCCTCGGCCGAAGGCGGCCAGGATGGAATAGGGCGTTCCCAACTGCGCGATACGGGTGATGTCAGGACTCTTGAGGCCGATCCCTACCAGGCACCTAACCATCCACGGGGCCAGGACGATCGGGTCGGAGACCACCGGATAGGTGACATCCTCATCGGACGTATGATCAGCGACCTGAGTCAGGGTCGAGCCGTTGACCTCGAACCACGTCTCAACTTCCTTACCCTCCGCGTCACTAGCCCACGGCTCCCCGAAGGCTAGTACCGTCTCGCCGGCAGAGTCCACGACGACTGCCGCCCCGCTGGGGACCAGCTCCAGGGTTTCACCCACACTGAGATCGATCTCGTAAGCGAACGTCGAGGATGCACCCTCATTGGCGATCGTAGTCAACATCTGCACACCTTGCTCAGTGACCACCACTGCATTGGCACTATCCTCGCCTGGATACGCAAACGTTCCGTCTTCGAGCACTTCAACCGGCTCAGCGCTGTTCGCATGTGGCAACTGGATGCTCAGAGCTTCACCCTCCGAACTGCGGAGGCTAACGCCTTCGGCGGGGCTACTAGAGACTTCGACGCTCCCTCCCCCAATGGGGACCGAGTGGCTTGATCCAGCCAACCCATGCGTTTCGGATTCGACCGGCACGGCCAGCAATCCGGGGTTCACCTCCTCCAGATTCTGGAGAGACTCTTCCACGCTCTGCGCGGATGCAGCATCCGTCGCGGGCTGTTCGGCGGATGCCAGACCCGCTCCCGCAAGGACCATCGCCCCGGCGACTGTGAATGAAGTTAGCGCGGCCAAGCTTCGGCACATATCGCTGGTAAGTGATCGCGTCATCGTGATCCCGCCCCTGTATCGCAACCTGAAAACACCTGTGTCATTGCCCTACACCGTACCGATACGAGTTGAGTCCCACATAGTGGTGTAGCGCGGTGGCCCCGTGATCGTCTCTGACGAGGACGCGGCCACCGTGTGATCCTTCGAGTCAACCTTCCACAGAATCCTCGAACGGAGTCATCACGATGACCGCTCCTCATATTGTCGACCCTCACGGCCTGCTCGGTGAAGCCCTGGCCGAAGCCTCCCCGGATCTGATGCGCACGATGCTGCAAAGGATCATCAACGAGCTGCTGTCCGCGGACGCTGACGCGGTCGCCGGCGCGGAATACGGCCGACCCAGCCCCGAGCGGGTCGCTCAGCGCAACGGCTACCGCCACCGCGACCTCGACACCCGCGTCGGCACGATCGACGTCGCCGTCCCCAAGCTCCGCACCGGCACCTACTTCCCCGAGTGGCTGCTCGAGCGCCGCAAACGCGCCGAATCCGCCCTGATCACCGTGGTCGCGGACTGCTACCTCGCCGGCGTCTCCACCCGCCGAATGGACAAACTCGTCAAGACCCTCGGCATCAACAGCCTCTCGAAGTCCCAGGTCAGCCGCATGGCAGCCGATCTGGACGAGCACGTCGAGCAGTTCCGCCACCGCCCCCTGGACGAGGCCGGGCCGTTCACGTTCGTCTCCGCCGACGCACTGACGATGAAGGTCCGCGAGGGCGGACGAGTCATCAACGCCGTCGTCCTGCTCGCCACCGGCGTCAACGGCGACGGCCACCGCGAAGTCCTCGGCATCCGGGTCGCGACCAGCGAGACCGGCGCGGCCTGGAACAGCTTCTTCGCCGACCTGGTCGCCCGCGGCCTGGGCGGAGTCCGCCTGGTCACCTCCGACGCGCATGCGGGGCTGGTCGAGGCGATCGCCGCTCACCTGCCCGGAGCGTCCTGGCAGCGCTGCCACACCCACTACGCCGCGAATCTGATGAGCATCTGCCCCAAGGGCATGTGGCCAGCCGTGAAAGCGATGCTGCACAGCGTCTATGACCAGCCCGACGCCGCGGCCGTGAATGCGCAGTTCGAGCGTCTGCTGGACTACGTCGGTGAGAAGCTCCCGGCCGTGGCCGAGCACCTCGATGCCGCCCGCGCAGACGTCCTCGCGTTCACCGCGTTTCCGAAGGATGTGTGGGTCCAGATCTGGTCGAACAACCCCACCGAGCGTCTGAACCGCGAGATCCGCCGCCGCACCGACTCGGTGGGCATCTTCCCCTCCCGCGAGGCGATCGTCCGCCTCGTCGGCGCGGTCCTGGCCGAGCAGACCGATGAATGGGCCGAAGGACGCCGCTACCTCGGCCTCGACGTCCTCGCCCGCTGCCGCCTCACCCTCACCACCAATCCCGTGAACGAGGTGAGCACCGATGCACTTCCCGCGCTGACAGCCTGATCCCTATCGCCGAAGGATCGCTACACCACTTCCGGGGACTTGACCTCCGTGGAAGGAGCTGGCCGCCTCGAGCAGCTCCTCGAGAGCCGCATAGGGGACCGACCGCCCCTCGTACTCTGGCCGCGGCTGGCGGACCAGGTGATCTCCGATCGCGACGAGCGCCTCGTGGCGAAGCACCCCGGAGAGGTCGACAAGGGTGCGGATCCGACTCGTGACCTGCACTGCCGGCTGATGATCCAGCGACATCGGGGTGATCTCGAGACGACTCCACCGCACCAGCGCGGAACCTCGCCGTGGCGGTGCCTAGGATGCCAGATGGATCCGGATGTCCACCGTGCGGCCCCGGGGCCGGGGCACCGATCGGCCATTCACGCGTCGCGAGGTGAGCGGGACGCAGACCACCTCATCCGCCAGGACTCCAGGCAGCGGGATGCCCCAGAGTCGCGCGGCGGTGAGGCCCGCTGCGAAGGTGTCTCGATCCCGCCGACAGAACGCGGCGACGATGTCCGCCTCGGTGATTGGCCGCTCCGCCAGTGCCCAGAGTCCTCGGTCCAGTGATCTCACATCCGCTGCCCGGAGGCGAGACGCGGACACGCCCGCGTCCCGTGCTTCGGCGGTCGTGAAAACAGGGAAGGGAAGAGCAGGTGGGAGCGGACGTGGTCTGCCGGTCATCTCCACAGCATCGGCCCCCGACGCCGTAGACCCTATGACGCACCACAACCCGCAGGTGAGCGGCAGGACGTGGCGGATCCTCCACGAGGAGAGAGCGCTGGTGCCGCTGATCATCAGGCACAACGCTCACCGAGGTCCCAGTGCTCGGCGAGATCGACGTTCGGTACAACTTCGCTGACCGAATATGGTCCGAACGTCGATCTCGCGGCAGGGCCCGGAGGGGTCAGCCAGCAGTGGCGGTGCCGACGCGGGCCCCTTCGGGGACCTCGCCGCCCTCTTCGCCGAGCACGGCGTCGCCGATCACGGAGACATCGGCGCCGAAGGTCCAGTCGCCCTGCACATCCAGGCTGCTGGCCTCCTTGAGCGAGGGCACCCCATGCGGGAAGCGCGGCTCGAAGTCCTGGATCAGCTTGTAGGCACCGCTGTGCAGCGAGACCGCGGGCACCGTGTCCACCTGCTGCACGAGCGCGGCCCGCTCGTCGAGAGTGTAGGCGTCCGAGCGCACCAGCAGCAGATCGCTGGTCGCCTTGACCGGCAGGAAGCGGTCGCGGCCGACAACGATCGCGGTCGCGCCGTCGAACACCTCGATCGCCGCTCCCATCGCGGACTCGATCTGGTAGACGGGGGTGCTGGCTTTGTCGGCCGGATCCACCGTCTTCTCGTTGCGGATCAGGGGCAGGCCCATGATGCCGTCGCGTTCTGCGAGCACCGCGGCCATCTGCTCGAGGTCGAACCAGAGGTTGTTGGTGTGGAAGAACGGGTGGCGATGCTCATCGGTGAAGAAGTCCATCTCCTCCTCGGGGGTCTGCGCGGTATCGCGCAGGATGAGTCGGCCGTCGGACTTCCGCACCGCGAGGTGACCGCCCTTGCGATCGGCGGGGGTGCGACGGCACAGCTCTGCGGCATAGGGCGCGCCGGTGGAGGCGAACCAGGAGGCGATCACGGGGCTCGGCACGGTGCCGAGGTTGTCCGAGTTCGAGACGGAGGCGTACTTGAAGCCGGCGTCCAGCAGCTGCTGGAGCAGGCCGGAGGTCTGCAGCGCGGTGTAGATGTCGCCGTGGCCGGGCGGGCACCACTCGAGCGAGGGGTCCGCCTCCCAGTCCACGGGGGTGAGATCGTCCTTCCGCAGCTTCGGCTCCTTGTTCTGCAGGAAGTCCAGGGGCAGGTCGCCGACGGGCAGGTCGGGATACTTCGCGAGCACCTCGAGGGTGTCCTCGCGGGTGCGGAAGGAGTTCATGAAGATCAGAGGCAGGCGGGAGCCGGTGCCGCGACGCGCGGCGAGGACCTGTTCGACGATGATGTCGAGGAAGCTCTTGCCATCGCGCACGGGCAGCAGCGACTTCGCCTGGTCCAGGCCCATCGAGGTGCCGAGCCCGCCGTTGAGGTTGATGATCGCCAGCTGGTCGAAGACCTGCTTGGCGTGACCGACGTCGATCTTCACGTCCTCGAGCAGCGGGGGATCGAGATAGGGGTCGATCGTGTCCTCAGGGATGGTGCCCGTGACGCCCTGCGCGAGCTGCTCGTAATAGTGGGAGAAGACGTCGATCGCAGTCTGTGCGACCCCTTCATCGGCCATCTTCTGCTGCGCGGCGGCGAGTCCTTCGTTGCTCATGGCACCAGCGTATCGGGGCGGACACCCTCTCTGCTGCGTCCACCCCGATCACCGGCAGCCTCAGCTCCCGAGCTCGAGCCGCGGCCAGTGCGCCAGCGCCCGCAGCACGGAGCGGTCGTGGGTCGCGACCACGACGGCCGACGGGGAGGCCTCGAGACCCTCGAGCAGGTCGTCGACCCCGCTGATGCCGAGGTGGTTGGTGGGCTCGTCCAGCAGCAGCACATCGGGACGCTCACGGAACAGCCCGGCCAGCGCTCGACGACGCCGCTCCCCCGGACTGCCGCGATGGACCCCGAGGGGTGCATCCTCCTGGGCGAGCAGCCCGAGTCGCGTCCGGCCGAGCACCCGCACGGATCCCGAGGTCGGCGCGAGCTCTCCCGCGAGCACCCGCAGCAGCGTCGTCTTGCCGGCGCCATTGGGGCCGACGACCAGCAGACGGTCCCCGCCCTCGAGCCGCAGCGTGGTCTCCCCCAGCCGGTCATCGACACGCACCGCGTCGGCCCGCAGCAGCGGCGTGCCGGCAGCGGTCCCCGCTGCCGAGAGGTGCAGTCGCGGCGGGGGCGGCGGCACGTCGAGGCGGTGCTCCTCGAGCCGGTCGATGCGTTCGTTCATCGCGCGCACGATGCCCGGGGCGCGGGACTGCCGCTGGTGTCTCCCGGTGCCCTTGTCCGGCCGCCACCCCGTGGAGAGGCGCGAGCGGGCGGCGTCAGCCTGCGAGCGCAGCCGGTCCTGTTGCTCCTGCTGGGCACGGTAGGCGTCCTCCCAGGCGGTGCGGTGGCGTCTCCTCGCCTCCTGCCATGCCTCGAGACCGCCGCTGACCAGCAGGGGCCGGGCATCGCGGGTGGGATCCAGGTCGAGGAACGCGGTGGCCACGTCTTCCAGCAGCGTCCGGTCGTGGGAGACGAGCGCGGCGGCGCCGGGATGCTCGCGCACGGCGCGGGCGAGGTGCTCGAGTCCTCGCGAGTCGAGGTGGTTGGTGGGCTCGTCCAGCAGCAGGAGGTCGTCGCGGGCGGCGATGACCCCGGCCAGGCGCACGCGGTAGCGCTGCCCGACCGACAGCGCTGCGAGCGGGCGGGCACGGTCGGTGACGGCCCCGACCTCCTCGAGCGCGACCTCCAATCGACGCAGTGCGTCCCAGGCATCCAGCGCGGTGACCAGGGCGAGCGCCTCGTCGTAGCGTTGCGCCGCCGCCACGGTGTCCTCGGTGAGCGCCGCGGCGGCGTCATCGAGCTCGCCCAGGGCTTCCAACGGGCGGGCGAGCAGCTCGTCAAACAGGTCACCGACGGTACGCAGGGCCTCGCCGTCGTCCGCGCCGGTGGCGAGCTCCTGCCGGACGATCCCGAGCGTGCCGTGGCGCTCGACGGTCCCGGCGTCGGGCTCGAGTATCCCGGCGAGGGCCTCGAGCAGGGTGGTCTTGCCGCGCCCGTTCTCGCCGACCACGGCGAGCCGTTCGCCGGGGGCCAGGGTGAGATCGACGTGGTCCAGGAGCACGCGGCCGCCGCGGGCCAGGCGCAGATCGCGGGCGCGCAGGTGCGCGGTGCCGGTGCTCGGCAGCGGGTGGGTGTGCTGAGTCATGTGGTGCCTTCCGGTGGTGGGGTGCACCGGGCATGGCGAAGTACCGCCCGGTGGAGGTCCGGACGACGGCGTGAGGGTGTGGTGGGGCGCCGCCGTCAGCGGCGGGCGCGGGGACGCGCGATCAGCATCGCGCTGGAGATTCGGCAGCACATGATTCCATCCTAGGCACACCCGACCGAAAGCGTCACGGGAATATCTCCTCCCTGTGTCACCCCTACGTTGACGGTCATGACTCCCTCCCTGCAGCAGTTGCGCGAGTTGGTCGACCAGCGCAGATCGAGCGCCGGGTGCTCGCCGAGCTGCGGAGATTCCGCGACCGGGGGAACGGCAGTATTCGTGTTGGCCAACGGCACTGACCGGGTCCCTGCGGAACTGCGCGAGCTCGGGCTCGACGGGTCCTCGGCACGGAGATGCTTCCCTCGCAGATCGTGCTGCTCGACGACTCCGAGGGACACGTGCGCGGTGCCGAGTCAGTCGGCTGGCAGGCAATCCTGCATCGCGCGGGCTAAGGGGCGCCCGCCCCTCCTCTAGAATCGACTGCTATGAGCACAGTCCTGTCCGCAGTCGCCTGGCCGTATGCCAATGGTCCCCGCCACATCGGCCACGTCGCCGGCTTCGGCGTCCCCTCCGATGTCTTTTCCCGCTACATGCGGATGGCCGGCCACGACGTGCTCATGGTCTCCGGCACCGATGAGCACGGCACCCCGATCCTGGTCGCCGCCGACTCCGAGGGCATCAGCGCTCGCGAGCTCGCCGATCGCAACAACCGCCTGATCGTCGAGGATCTGGTGGCACTGGGCCTGTCCTATGACCTGTTCACGCGCACCACCACCCGCAACCACTACCAGGTGGTGCAGGACATGTTCGTCACGGTGCGGGACAACGGCTACATGGTCGAGCAGGTCACCTCCGGCGCGATCTCCCCCTCGACAGGACGCACCCTGCCGGACCGCTACATCGAGGGCACCTGCCCGATCTGCGGTGCCGGCGGAGCGCGCGGCGACCAGTGCGACACCTGTGGCAACCAGCTGGACCCAACGGATCTCATCGACCCGGTCTCGCGCATCAACGGCGAGACCCCGAAGTTCATCGAGACCTCCCACTGGTTCCTCGACCTCCCGGCCCTGGCCGGGGAGCTGGGCCACTGGCTGGACGAGCGTGAGGCCACCGGGCTGTGGCGCCCGAACGTGATCCGCTTCAGCCAGAACATCCTCGAGGACATCCGGCCGCGGGCGATGACCCGAGACATCGACTGGGGCATCCCTGTGCCCGGCTGGGAGGACCAGCCGAACAAGCGTCTGTACGTCTGGTTCGACGCGGTGATCGGCTATCTCTCCGCCTCGATCGAGTGGGCGCGCCGGTCCGGTGACCCGGAGGCGTGGCGGACGTGGTGGAACGACCCCGAGACCCTCGCCTACTACTTCATGGGCAAGGACAACATCGTCTTCCATTCCCAGATCTGGCCGGCGGAGATGCTCGCCCAGAACGGGAAGGGCGACAAGGGCGGCGCGCCGGGGAAGTTCGGCGAGCTGAAGCTGCCCACCGAGGTGGTCTCCAGCGAGTTCCTCACCATGGAGGGGAAGAAGTTCTCCTCCTCCAAGGGGATCGTCATCTACGTCCGCGATGTGCTCGAGCGCTACCAGCCCGATGCCCTGCGCTACTTCATCTCCGCAGCAGGGCCGGAGACCCATGACGCGGACTTCACCTGGGTCGACTTCGTCTCCCGCACCAACAACGAGCTGGTCGCCGGCTGGGGCAACCTCGTCAACCGCACCGCCGCGATGATCGCGAAGAACGTCGGCGAGATCCCGGCCGCCGGGGAGTTCGAGGAGATCGACACCGCGCTGCTGGACCAGATCCGCGAGGGCTTCACGACCGTCGGCGGTCTCATCGAGGCGCACCGTCAGCGGGCGGCGATCGCCGAGATCATGCGCCTGGTGGGCGAGGCGAATGCGTACGTCTCCCGCACCGAGCCGTTCAAGATGAAGGCGGAGGAGCAGCGTCCCCGCCTGCTCACCGTGCTGCATGTGCTCGCCCAGGCCGTCACCGACCTGAACACCATGCTGGCCCCCTTCCTGCCGCAGTCCGCGAATGCGGTCGAGAAGGCGCTCGGTGGGACGCGCCAGATCGCACCGATGCCGCGCATCGACGAGGTCGAGGATCTCGACGGCGGGCCCGGCTACCCGATCATCACCGGGGATTACACGGACGTGCCCGCCTGGGGGCACCATCCCGTCGGCGTCGGCCAGCAGGTCGTCAAGCCCACCCCGATCTTCACCAAGCTCGACCCGGAGACGGCCGCGGCGGAGCTCGAGCGCCTCGAGGCCGCGGCAGAGGCCTGAGCCCGACATGTGACTCCCAGCCTTCTGTAGTCACACTTTCTCACCAAAGTGTTACTGCAGTGCGTGTGTGAGCACATATCCGGCGACCCCGGTGTCCGTGCCTCCCGTCGGCCGCCGCCCTGCAGGACCTCCTGGCCTTCATCGCACGGGATGACCTGCCGATCCTGCTCCACTCCGCGATCGCCCATGCACAGTTCGAGACCCTCCACCCCTTCACCGACGGCAATGGCCGCGCCGGACGCGCCCTGGTCCACGCGATGCTCAGCGGCAAAGGGCTGCTGACCACCACCGCCCCGGTCTCCGCCGATGACCGCGCAGCGCGCGCTGGCTCAGCTCACGGAGTCCGGGGCGCTCCGGGAGGCGACCGGCCGCTCGCGGAACCGCGTCTGGCAGCATCGCGGGATCCTCCGGATCCTGGACGCCCATGCCGCCGAGGTGCGCCGCTCCCGCTGACTGATGAAGGGACGCCCTACGAGGGGATACTGTGGAGCACCTCACATCCTCGGCAGGGAGGCGACGCATCATGTCCACACCCGCAGCACGGTCCGGAGGCGGCCAGGCACCGTCCCAGAGCCTGAACCCCAAGGTCGTCGTCATCAGCGTGGCGGCCGCCGTCGGCGGCTTCCTGTTCGGCTTCGACACCTCGGTCATCAACGGCGCCGTCAACGCCCTCTCCGACGAGTTCTCGCTCGGCGCGGGCCTGACCGGCTTCGCCGTCTCCTCCGCCCTGCTCGGCTGTGCCGTCGGCGCCTGGTTCGCGGGCACCCTCTCGAACCGCTACGGGCGGATCCCGGTGATGGTGATCGCGGCGACCCTGTTCTTCATCTCCGCGATCGGCTCCGGGTTGGCCTTCGGGGTCTGGGACCTGATCATCTGGCGCGTGGTCGGCGGTCTCGGCGTCGGTGCCGCGAGCGTCATCGCCCCCGCTTACATCGCGGAGGTCGCCCCGGCGAAGTTCCGCGGCCGGCTGGGCTCGCTGCAGCAGCTGGCGATCGTGCTCGGCATCTTCGTCGCCCTGCTGTCCAACGCCGTGATCGCGAACACCGCCGGAGGCGCGGCGGAGTCGTTCTGGTTCGGGGTCGCCGCCTGGCGCTGGATGTTCATGATCGAGTCGGTCCCGGCGGCGATCTACGGGATCATGGCGCTGTTCCTGCCGGAATCACCGCGTTACCTGATTGGCAAGGGAGAACTGGATCGCGCCTCGAAGGTGCTCTACGACTACACCGGTGAGCTCGACGTCAACCTGAAGATCGAGCAGATCCGCAAGACGCTCGAGCGGGAGGACAAGGAGAGCCTTCGTGACCTGCTCGGTGGGCGGTTCGGCCTCAAGCCGATCGTCTGGCTGGGCATCCTGCTGTCGCTGTTCCAGCAGCTGGTGGGCATCAACGTCATCTTCTACTACTCCACCACGCTGTGGCAGTCCGTCGGCTTCGACGAATCCCAGGCCCTGCTGACCAGCACCATCACCTCGGTGATGAACATCGTGGCGACGATCATCGCGATCCTGCTGGTGGACCGGGTGGGCAGGCGCCTGATGCTGCTGGTGGGCTCCGCCGGGATGACCGTGTCGCTGGGGCTGATGGCGCTCGCCTTCTCGTTCGGGGAGGTCGCCCCGGGCACCGAGACGATCGCGCTGCCCGATCCGTGGTCCACGGTGGCCCTGATCTCCGCGAACGCCTTCGTGATGTTCTTCGGCACCACCTGGGGCCCGCTGGTCTGGGTGCTGCTGGGCGAGATCTTCCCCAACAAGATCCGTGCCTCCGCCCTCGCCGTCGCGGCGGCGGCGCAGTGGGGTGCGAACTGGGCCGTCTCGGCCTCCTTCCCGACCCTGTCGAACATCGGGCTGACCTTCGCCTACGGCATCTACGCGGCCTTCGCACTGCTGAGCCTGGTCTTCGTGTTCCTCTGGGTGCCGGAGACGAAGGACCGCGAGCTGGAGGACATGGACTCCCTCGAGCTCGGGCGGCGCCGCCGGAACGGCGGCTGAGCGGCTCGGGCGCTCACCCCTCCAGGGTGGCCCGCGCCGCCGCGGCGATGTGCGCGGCGTCGATCCCGGCCCAGTCCAGCAGCTCCGCGGGCGTGCCGGAACCGGGCACGCCGTCGACGGCGAGGTGCTTGAGGTGCAGGTCGGTGAGCGGTTCGGCGGCCAGCGCCGCGAGCACTGCCGCGCCCAGACCGCCCTCGGCGTGGTGGTCCTCGGCCACGACGATCCGCCCGCCGGTCGCGGCGACGGCCTCGCGCAGGCCCTCGGCGTCGATCGGCTTGATCGAGTAGGCGTCGATCACCCGGGCCCTGATCCCCTGCGAGGCGAGGGCCTCCGCGGCGGCCAGCGCCTCGTGGAGCGTCACCCCGGCGCCGACCAGCGTGACGGCATCCTCCGGGGAGCTGCGCAGGGTCTTCGACCCGCCGACGGGGAACGACTCCTCGGGCCCGTAGAGCACGGGATATCCACCGCGTGTGGTGCGCAGGTAGCTCACCCCTGGGATGTCGGCCATCTCCACCACCAGTGCTGCCGTGGACGTCGCGTCGCTGGGGTAGAGCACGGTCGAGCCCTGGGTCGCGGCGATCATCGCGAGGTCCTCGAGGCCCATCTGCGAGGGGCCGTCGGCGCCGATCTCGACCCCCGCGTGGGAGCCGACCAGTCGCAGGTCGACCCGGGAGACCGGGGCCATGCGGAGGAAGTCGGCGGCACGGGTGAGGAAGGCGGCGAAGGTCGAGGCGAAGGCGAGGTATCCGCGGGTGGAGAGCCCGGTGGCCGCCGCGACCATCTGCTGCTCCGCGATGAACATCTCGAAGAAGCGCTCGGGATAGGCCTCGACGAAGTCGGCGACACCGGTG
Source organism: Brachybacterium sp. AOP29-B2-41 (assembly GCF_052378395.1). NCBI lineage: Bacteria > Bacillati > Actinomycetota > Actinomycetes > Micrococcales > Dermabacteraceae > Brachybacterium > Brachybacterium sp. AOP29-B2-41. Next base: position 14,054 of record NZ_JBQSXR010000003.1, on the reverse strand, counting down.
GAGTTCGAGACCTCCCCATCCAGGGCGACCACCCGGGGATCGACCTTCGCGAGGGCGACCAGCGCCGGACCGTAGGCCTTCCGCGTCGCGACCTCCTCGCCCCTCTCGAAGGTGGGCAGCTCCACCGTGCCGCGCAGGGTGCGGTCGGCCGGCTCGATCTCGGGCGGCTTCTGGCCGCGCACCAGCAGGGACCTCTCGCCGCCGAGCGTCGCGATCGCCTCCTCGGACTTCTCCTCGGGCATCGGCTTGCCGTGCCAGCCGCTCTCGTCCTCGACGCCGGGGATGCCCTTGCCCTTGATCGTGCGGGCGAGGATCACCAGCGGCTTCTCGAGCTCGCCATCGGCCAGCGCCAGCGCCTCGTCGATCTTCGTGACGTCGTGCCCGTCGATGATCACGGCCTTCGCGCCGAAGGCCTCGACCCGGGCGGCGTAGGTGTCGAGGTCCCAGCCGAGCGCGGTCTCGCCGCGCTGGCCGAGCCGGTTCACGTCCACGATCGTGACCAGGTTGGTCAGCTGATAGTGCGATGCGGTGGCGAAGGCCTCCCACATGGAGCCCTCGGCCAGTTCGCTGTCCCCGGTGAGGACCCACACCCGGTAGGGGGCCTGCTCCAGGTGCTTGCCGGCGAGTGCGATGCCGACCCCGTCGGGCAGTCCCTGCCCGAGCGAGCCGGTGGCGACGTCAACCCAGGGCAGCACCGGGGTGGGGTGGCCCTCGAGCCGCTGGTCGAAGCGGCGATAGCCCTCCATCAGCTCCTCATCGCTGACGACCCCGGCGGCGCGGTATACCGAGTACAGGAGCGGCGAGGCGTGGCCCTTGGAGAAGATCAGATGGTCGTTGCCGGGGGTCTCGGGGTTGTCCCAGTCGTAGCGCAGATGGCGCGACATCAGGGTGGCCAGCAGGTCAGCGGCGGAGAGGCTGGAGGTGGGGTGACCGGAGCCGGCGCTGGTCGAGGAGCGGATCGAGTCGACGCGCAGCTGGGCGGCGAGCTCCGGGACCTGGTCGAGTGCGAGGCCGTCGTGCAGGGACGTGGTCATCATGACTCCTTTCGGGGCAGATCATGCCTGATGCCTCCACCGTAGGAGCCCGCCGCCATGACCGGCAATCAACGACGACCGAACGGTCGGCGGAGCGGTCGGGGTTCAGAGGTCGAACACCCGCAGCACCACTGCGTGCTCGCTCCCTGCCGCCTCTCCCCCATCGGAGAGGATCCCGGGGATGAACTCCTCGGGCAGCGGGTGCCCCTCGACGTGCGCGAGATAGGCCTCGTGGGCACGCAGCGAGTCCACCGCCGCCTGCACCTGCCCGGCGTCGACGCTCTTCGCATGGGTCGGTGCAGGATGCCCGGCCACGAGCAGGGCGCGGGTGCTCCACGGCTCGAGTCCCTCGTCCTCGCGCAGCTCGCGGAACACCCAGGGATTCGCCGCGTCGCGCGCGCCGTCGACCACGGCCAGCCCGGCCACCCGGTGATCAGCCTGGTTGAGGCCGCCGTAGGCCTCCACCTCGAAGTTCGCCGTGAGCACCAGATCCGGCCGGACCTGCCGCACCACCCGGGCGATGTCACGGCGCAGTGCGAGGGTGCCCTCGAGCATCCCGTCCGGATGATCCAGATAGCGCAGATCGGAAACCCCGACGATCTCGCAGGCGCGGCGCTGCTCCCGCTCCCGCAGCGGCCCGACGATCGCAGGATCCTCGGCCATCCCCGCCTCTCCGCGGGTGAGCAGGAGGTAGCTGACCTCGATCCCGGCCGCGGTCCAGGCGGCGACGGCGGCCGAGGCCCCGTACTCCTTGTCGTCGGGGTGGGCGACGATGCACAGCACGCGCTGCACCCCGTCCTCGGGCAGTGGGGGCAGGGCGGCGCCGGTGGAGGTCATGCCCTCCACCCTAGGCGGGCAGCCGCTCAGCGGCGAGGTCCTTCACCAGGCGCGTCACAGCGGCTCGGCCGGCGCGGTTGGCACCGATGGTCGAGGCGCCGGGACCGTAGCCGATCAGGTGGATCCGCGGGTCGTCCGCGACGGCGGTGCCGTCCATCGTGATGCCCCCGAGGGGATTGTGAAGGGACAGCGGCCGCAGATGTCGCAGCTCGTGCCGGAACCCGGTCGCCCACAGCAGCACGTCCAGCGGCGTGCGGTTGCCGTCCGCTTCCTGCACTCCCTTCGGGAGGATGGCCGTGAACATCGGCCGACGCTCGAGGATCCCGCGTCGCTGCGCCTGTCGCAGCTGCGGGGTCCAGGCCAGTCCCGTCGCGGAGGCGACGCTGCGCACCGGCAGCCCCTGCCGCACCCGTTCCGTCACCCCGGCGATGACCTCGCGCCCCACCTCCTCGGTGAAGGGGCGGTCCGTGAAGACGGGCTCCCGGCGCGTGTACCAGAAGGTCTCCGCCACCTCGGCGATCTCGAGCAGATGGCCCAGGGCGCTGATGCCGCCGCCGATGATTCCGACCCGCCTCCCGGCGAAGTCCTCGGCGCGGCGATAGTCGGCGGTGTGCATCTGGCGGCCGCGGAAGCTCGCCGCTCCGGGGTAGGTGGGCCGGAACGGCCGGGTCCAGGTGCCGGTCGCGTTGAACACGGCGCGCGTCCGCACGGGCGGACGCCGCTCACCGCCGGCTCCGACGGAGTGCACCAGCAGCGGGAGTTGGCCACCGGCGTCCGGAGCGGCCGACGGATCGTCCTCCACCCGCGTCACGCGCACCGGGCGCTCGATCGGCACCTCGAAGCGACGCTCGAAGTCCTCGAAGTAGGCGGGCACTGCACGGCTGGCGGCCAGATGACCTGCCGCTTCGACGACGGGCATCCCCGGCAGCTCACGGATCCCGTTGACCGTCGCCATCGTGAGGCTGTCCCAGCGGTGTCGCCAGGCCCCGCCCGGCCCGTCCTCCGCGTCGAGGATCATCACGTCCAGCCCGCCTCGGCGCAGCAGGTGATATGCCGCGGAGAGCCCCGCCTGCCCGGCGCCGATCACCACCACGTCCACGGTGCGCACAGCTGTCTCCATGACAGGCACAACGGCCCGCACCCATGGGTGCTTCCCCGGAGCGACCGGGCTCACGCCGCCGCCGGCACCGCCGTGCTCACCTCGCGGGCCGCCTGGAGCCCCCGGGCGAGGTCTGCCCACAGGTCCTCGAGGTCCTCGAGCCCGACGCTGAGCCGGACTGTGCCCGGCTCCACCCCGCAGGCCGAGCGCTGAGCTGCGGTGAGATGCGAATGGGTGGTGGTCCCCGGGTGACAGACGAGCGAGCGGGCATCCCCGAGGTTCACGGCGATCGTCCACAGCGACAGCGCATCGCAGAAGGCGGCGGCCGCAGCCTCTCCCCCGGCGAGCTCGAGGGAGAACACCCCGGAGGTGCCCCGCGGGAAGTCCCGCTGTGCGAGGTGCGCGTCGGGCCGACCGGGAGTCGTGGGATGCTCCACCGCGACGACCCCCGGCAACCCGTGCAACCGGCCGGCGAGCACCGCAGCGTCCGTGCTCACCTTGCCCATCCGCAGGTCGAGGGTCTCGATGCCCACCAGGATCTGCTGGGCGCTCGCGGCGGGCAGGGCGGTGCCGAAGTCGGTGACGTACTTGGCGCGGGCGTAGGCCAGCAGGCCGGAACCTCCGCGCCGGTACTCGTCGGAGAAGGTCACGCCGAAGCGCCGGTTCGGGGTGGTGAGCCGCTGCCAGCGCTCGGGTCGTCGGCGCGGATCGAAGCGGCCGGTGTCCACGATCAGCCCGGCGATGGTGGTGCCGTGCCCGCACAGGTACTTGGTGGCGGAGTGCACCACCAGATCGGCGCCGTGCTCCCCGGGCCGGTAGAGGGCGGGACTGGCGAGCGTGGAGTCGACGACCACGGGGACGCCATGCGCATGGGCGATGGCGGTCAGCGCGGCGAGGTCCACCAGCTGGGCGCCCGGATTCGCGATGGACTCCACGATCGCCGCCCGGGTGCGCTCGGTGAAGGCGGCCTCCCAGGCGACGAGATCCCACGGATCCGCGACCGTGCAGGTGACACCGAAGTCGGCGAGGGTGTCGTCGAGGAGCTCGGTGGTGCCTCCGTAGAGCCGTGAGGAGGCGACCACGTGCCCCCCGGGGGCGGCCAGCGCACACAGCGCGATCGTGGTCGCGGATTGGCCCGAAGCGACGGCGATCGCGCCGATCCCGTGCTCCAGTGCGCTGATCCGCTGCTCGAGCACCGCCGTGGTCGGATTCCCGGAGCGGGAGTACGCGTAGCCCTCGGCGCGCCGCTCGAACAGCGCCTTGAGCGCGGAGTGGGAGGTCTGAGCGTAGGCGCTCGAGGTGTAGACGGGCGGCGTCAGCGCGTGATGGCCGTCGACGGCGGGAGCCCATCCCGCGTGTATCCCTGCCGTGCTCATGACGCCTCCTCGAGGTCTCCGGTGCTCACCGGATCATCGTCGGACGGCGCGGGGACGGCGCGCGAGATCTATGACGGACTATGGCCCTCCGCGACCACTGTGCCGTCGACTGCTGTGCCGTCGGCGGCCCAGATCCCCGAGCTGCCCCGGCGATGGGAGCCCAGCAGGTGGGTGTCGACCACCCCCAGCGCCTCCATCAGCGCGAACATGGTGGTGGGGCCGACGAACCGGAAGCCGCGGCGCTTGAGCTCCTTCGCCAGCGCCACCGATTCGACGCTCGTGGTGGGCACCTCCGCCGGGGTGCGGGGCAGCGGAGTCCGCGCCGGCCGGTAGGACCACACCAGATCCGCGAGCGTGGTCCCCGGGCCTCGCTCGTCCCGCAGCGCGATCGTCGCGCGAGCATTGGAGATGGTCGCCTCGATCTTCCCGCGGTGCCGGATGATGCCCGCGTCCCCCAGCAGACGCTCGACGTCCTCGGAGCCGAAGCCCGCGACGGCCTCGATGTCGAAGCCCACGAAGGCCCGCCGAAAGCCCTCCCGACGGCGCAGGATCGTGGCCCAGCTCAGCCCGGACTGGAAGCCCTCGAGCGCGAGCCGTTCGAAGACGCCGCGCTCGTCCCGCACCGGCATCCCCCACTCGGTGTCGTAATAGAGGCGCAGGTCATCGTGCGTGGACGCCCAGGCAGGGCGGGCCAGCTCGTCGGGTCCGATGATCAGGTCCATGACGGGTGCTCCGTCTCAGTCGTCGATCCTGCCGACCGGCTCGCGCTTCTCCGCCTGGAACTGGTCCTCGATGCGTCCCAGAGCCCAGTAGGCGGAGATCGAGATCTGCGCGCGAGGGATGCCGGACTCCTTCACCAGCACCCGGCGCAGCTGCTTGGTGATGCCCCGTTCGACGTGGCAGAACACCTGCAGGCCGTCGTGGTCGGTGAGGTCGAGCGCGGCGACCGCATCGACCAGCAGCTCGCGCTCGCCGATCAGCCAGTTCAGCTCCACCCCGGCGGGATGCTCGAGCGTGAGGCGGTCCTCCTCGCTCTCGAGCTGGATGAGCACCGTGCCGACCGCACCGGGGGCCATCGTCTCAAGGGCGGCGGCGATCGCGGGGACGGCGGCGTGGTCGCCGATCATCAGGTGACGGCGAGTCTCCGGCTGCGGGGTGTAGCCACCGCCGGCACCGGACATGGCGATGCGCTCCCCCGGCTGTGCCTCGTCGGCCCAGCGGGCGGCGACGCCGTTGTCCTGCCCGTCGCCGTGGAGGACGACGTCGAGCTCGAGACGCTGGTTCTCGTCATCCCAGCGGCGCACGGTGTAGGTGCGGCGCGCAGGCAGCAGCTCCGGGCTGTGCTCGCGAAGCGCCTCCATGTCATACGGGGGCTGCAGGCCGGACGCCGGGTCCGCGATGAGCAGCTTGACGTAGGCGTCGGTGTGCTCGTTGCGGTTCAGCGCGGCGTAGCCCTCGCCGCCGAGGGTGAGGCGCAGCAGGCGTGGCGAGATGCGGGTCTTGCTCAGCACCTCCAGCACGGCCTGGGACTGGGGACGGCGCGCGGAGCGCTCCGCGGCAGTCTCGGCGGGGGCAGGCGATTCAGTGGTGGTCTGCATGTGGTCCAGTTTACGCTACGTGCCGCTTACGTAAATGAATGGGGAGGGAGATCGCACCTCCTCTAGGCTGGGCCGATGAGCACACAGTCCCTGCCAGAGGTCGACGCGGTCGTGGTGGGTTCAGGACCCAACGGCCTCGCCGCCGCCGTCACCCTCGCCCGGGCCGGGCTCTCGGTGCAGGTGCTCGAGTCCCAGCCGACGATCGGTGGCGGTGCCCGCACCCTCGATCTCGGCCTGGCGACCGGGATCGTGCACGACATCTGCTCCGCCGCGCACCCCCTGGCCCTGGCGAGCCCCTTCTTCGAGGCCTTCGACGTGCAGGCCCGCGGAGTCCGGGCGATCGCCCCGACCGCCTCCTACGCCCAGCCCCTGGACGATCAGCCCGCGGCGATCGCCTGGCACGACCTCGAGCGCACCGTGGACGGTCTCGGCGCCGACGGCCCCGCCTGGCGCGCCACCGTCGGCACTCTCGCCCGCCATCAGGACCTGGTCGTCGAGCTCGCCCTCGGGGACAAGCGCTCGATCCCATCGGCGCTGCTGACCCCACGGACGCTGCTGGCCGCGCCGGTCTTCGGCGCCCTGATCGGCCTCCAGGGCACCGCGGCGTGGAATCTGCCCTTCCGCACCGAGCGGGCCCGCGCCCTGCTGGGCGGCGTGGCCGCCCATGCCATCGGCACGCTGCCCTCGCTCGCGCTGTCGGCGACCGCGGGGCTGCTCAGCGCGATCGGCCACGGGGTCGGCTGGCCGATCCCCGTCGGCGGCTCGCAGTCGATCATCGATGTCCTGGTGGAGGACCTGCAGGCCCATGGAGGGCAGATCCTCACCGGCCATCACGTGCGCACCTGGCGTGATGTGCCGCCCGCTCGGGCGGTGCTGCTGGACACCCCGGCGGGTGCCGCGGCGGACATCCTCGCGAACCGGCTGCCGGCCTCGCTCGAACGGGCGCTGCGCCGTTTCCCCCATGGCGATGCCGCGGCGAAGGTCGACTTCGTGCTGTCCGGCCCCGTGCCCTGGCGGGATCCCGAGGTGGGTGAGGCCGGGACCCAGCACCTCGGCGGCACTCGCGCGCAGATGGCGCACGCCGAGGCGCAGGTCGCCGCGGGGCGCATGCCCGAGCATCCGATGGCGCTGGTCAGTGATCCATCGATCGCGGACCCCTCCCGGATCCAGGGCGGACTGCGCCCGCTCTGGGCCTACGCCCATATGCCCGCCGGGGACACCACCGACCCCACGGAGCTGGTGACCCGCCAGATCGAGCGCTTCGCTCCCGGCTTCCGCGACCTGATCGTCGCCTCCCAGGGGATCCCCGCCTCGCAGATGTCCCTCCACAACCCTGCCCTCGTCGGCGGCGACATCTCCATGGGCCGGGTCACGATGACCGGGATGATCGCCCGTCCCACCGCGCGCCTGGATCCCTATCGCCTGGCGGAGACCGGCTGGTACCTGTGCTCACAGGCGACCCCGCCGGGACCGGGGGTGCACGGCATGTCCGGCTGGCACGCCGCGCGCCGGGCCCTCGCGCACGAGTTCGGCATCCGGGAGCTGCCGGACCTCTCCCCGTCACCGGCACAGAGAGGTTCTGCCGTTCTCGGCGACTGACGGATCACACAGCCCGCCCCCTGTGTTGAATTGCGATACCACATGTCACAAGATGGCTCACCGTGAATTCTTCAGACGGCCCTGCACTGGATCCCACCCCTCCCGGCGCGGATCCGCACAACCCCTCCGGCCGCAGCTTCCTGGGTCAGCCGGGACCGCTGGCGAACCTGTTCAGCGTCGAGCTGTGGGAGCGCTTCAGCTTCTACGGGATGCAGGGCATCCTCGCGATCTACATGTATTTCGCCGCCACCGAGGGCGGGCTCGGGATCGACGAGACCGTCGCGCTCGGCATCGTCGGCGCCTACGGCGGTTCGGTGTATCTCTTCTCGATCCTGGGCGCACTGGTCTCGGACCGGTTGCTGGGCCCGGAGAAGACCCTCTTCGGCAGCGCCGTGATGATCATGCTGGGGCACATCGCCCTGGCCGCACTGCCCGGGATCCCCGGATTGATCACCGGTCTGCTGCTGGTGGGCGTCGGCTCGGGCGGACTGAAGTCCACTGCCGCGACCCTGGTGGGTTCGCTCTACTCGCGTGATGATCCGCGACGCGACGCAGGCTTCTCGATCTACTACATGGGCATCAACATCGGCGGCCTGCTGGGCCCGCTGATCACCGGCTTCGCACAGCAGCTGTGGGGCTTCCACCTGGGCTTCGCCCTCGCGGCCGTGGGCATGGCCGTGGGCCTGCTCCAGTACGCGCTGACCCGCAAGGGCCTGCCCGAGAGCGTCCATGCCGTGCCCGATCCCCTGCCGCGCTCGCAGTACCCGCTGTGGGCCGGGATCGCCGCGGGCACCGTGGCGCTGGTGCTGGTGCTGGTACTCACCGGGACGCTGAACGCCGGGAACCTCGCCACCGTCGTCGCGGGCCTCGCGGTGGTCGGCGCGATCGTCATCTTCGCTCTGCTGCTCGCCTCGAAGAAGCTCGACGCCGACGAGCACTCCCGGGTGCTCGCGTTCATCCCGCTGTTCATCGGCACCGCCGCATTCTTCGCACTGTTCCAGCAGCAGTTCACCGTGATCACCCTGTACTCGGACACTCGCCTGGATCGCGAGATCTTCGGCTGGACGATGCCGATCTCGTGGGTGCAGTCCTTCAACCCGTTCTTCATCATCGCGCTGGCCCCGGTGCTGGCGGCGGTCTGGACGAAGCTCGGTCCGCGCCAGCCCTCCACGCCGCGGAAGTTCGGCGTGGGCATCATCCTGATGGGCACCGCGTTCCTGCTGTTCCTGCCGATGGCGTCCGTGGTCAAGGTGCCGGTGATGTGGATCGCGCTGATCATGCTGGTCGCCACCGTCGGCGAGCTGTGGCTCTCCCCCGTCGGGCTCTCGCTCGCCACCAAGCTGGCGCCGCGTGCCTACCCGGTGATGATGATGGCGCTGTACAACCTCTCGGTCGCGCTGGGCACCTCGCTGTCCGGATCGCTGGCGACCTTCTACTCGGCGGAGAACGAGGTGGGGTACTTCGGCGCCCTGGGCGCGGTCACGATCGCGATCGGCCTGCTCATGCTGCTGATCGCCAAGCCCGTGGGCACCGCGATGCGCGGCGTGCGCTGAGCGTCCGGACTCAGCTGCCCAGCACGGGGAGCAGGACGCCGATCACGGCGCACACGATGCCCAGTCCCCCGGCTGCCCGCAGCAGCAGCCGGGCGCTGGGGTCGCCCCAGCCCTTGAGCAGCCCGAGGGCCAGGAAGAGGACGAAGCAGAGCACCGCGATCGCGCCGACGACGCTGAGCAGGACGATCATCGCCGATTCCCCACGACGGCGAAGCTGACGCCGATCACCGCGCAGAGGATCCCGAGCCCGCCGGCGACCGTGTTCAGCGTCGCTCCCGCCTCTCCGCCGATCGCGATCGAGAGCAGGAAGGCCAGCACGGCGAGCAGCCCGACCAGGGTGATGGCGATGAGCTGGAGGCGGCGGATCGGAGGGACGGCGACGGACTCTGGGGTGGATGCCATCTCCCCACCCTAGGAGGACTTGGACAAGTGTCCAATGAGTCACCTGTTCAGTCGCGCAGCAGCGCCACCACCGCCACCAGCAGCGCCTCCGAGCCTGTGAAGAGGTCCTGGTCCTGCTCGAGCGCCCCGAGCGCCACCAGCCCCTCCAGGTCGTGCCTCACCCGCATCCACCGCGCGACCTCCTCACGATCCTCGAGTACCGACGGGTCCGCGCTGCGGAGGTCCTGCATCCGCAGTCCACCCTCGCGGCAGGCGATCATCAGGGCGGCCAGCGTGTCCGGCATCCCCCGGAAGCCGCCGTCCTCGACGTCCCGGGCATCCCTTCCCAGCAGCAGCGCCGTCAGCACCGCATGGCCGAACTCGACGAACCCGGCAGAATCCTCCGCAGCAGCGACGAAGGGGATCGGGCCCCGTTCGCGATGCACCCGGCCGGCGCTGACCTCGAGCCAGCCGCCGTCTCGCAGAGTCACCCAGGGGCCGACGATCTCCGGGTGGTCCCACATGCTGCGGACGTTCCGCTCGAGCCCGCACCGCGCCAACAGCGCAGCGGCGTCCGCCCGCCCGAGCGCACCGGTGGCGGTCACCCGCCTCCCCTGGCCCACGAACTCCAGCAGGGCGACGGTGCAGCGCACGAAGCTGTTGGTCGCATAGTCCTCGGCGTCCTGCTCGAGGTCGAGCGACATCAGCGCCTCGCGCGAGGCGGAAGGCTCCGGCAGGAACCAGGGCCAGCCCGCCGGTATCTCCGCCTCCTCCTGCACAGCTCTCAGCGCGGCAAGGCGGTCGTAGGGCCGTGCGGGAGCATCGAGCCGGCCGGTCTCGCTCAAGGCGACACGCTCCTCGTCGGCCAATGAGTTGTACCAGTGCATATAGGCGGCGAGCTCCTGCTCGTCCTCGAGATCGATGCCGAGGTTCAGCCCATAGCCCAGGATGTTGGTGGAGAAGGAGCGGCGGGTGGGGTCATCGGCCGCCTCGAGGGCGGCGAACTCGAGCTCGGCGAGCTTCGCGGGCAACGCGTCGACGCTCATCGAATCGGGATGCCAGCGCCCGGTCTCACGCAGATAGGTGAAGAACCGCTTCAGCGTGGGCACCATGTCCATCACCTGCTCACGTGGCTGGATCACGGTGCGCGGGACCACCTCGGTGAGCAGTTCGACGACGAGCCCCTCGGTCCAATGTCCGGGATCAGCGCTGTTCAGCTGATCAGCCTTGAGCCGCAGCAGCGTCTCGAGCGTGCGGACCTCTTCGACGGCCGGGGCATCCTCGTCAGCGGTGACCCTCCACGTCCCGTACTCCGACAGCACCAGCTCCCGCTCGCGCTGCTGTGCCTGCTGCTCGTCCATCATTCCTCCAGCATGACGCCCCGAGCTCCCGCATGCCAGCGACCGCTCACAGCCCGCCCCTCCGCGCGGCGCCCGCATCGAGCATCCGCTGTGCACGGGCGATGGTGCCGGAGTCGTAGGCCCCGATCGAGCGCGCCTCATTGAGGGCATCCTGCTGGACCTCCAGCAGCAGCTGGGTGAGCTCCGGCAGCTGCGCCTCCGGAGATTCCGGGGCACCGGATCGACCGGGCTCCGCGGAGCGGCTGTGGAGCTGCCGCACCTTCTCCAGCACTGCACTGTCGAAGCGCTCCCCGCCGCGCCGCTTCAGATCCGGGTTGTCGAGGACTTGGACAGCGGAGGCTTCCCGCAGCTCCCCCAGCAGCAGCGAGAGCTCGCGCTGGGCCTGCTCCTCATCGGTGCCGCGGATGCCGAGCACCCGGATCAGCAGCGGCAGGGTCCCGCCCTGGCCCACCAGGGTCACCAGTGCCACGACGAAGGCGAGCAGGACCAGCTGCGAACGGTAGGGGAAGTCCAGGGGCAGCGACTGGGCGGCGGCGAGGGTGACCACACCGCGCATCCCGGCCCATGCGATCACCGCTCCCCCGCGCAGGCCCAGCCCATTGCCGGCGTAGAAACGGGAGTCGGCGTGATGCCTCTGCAACCAGCGCTCGATGCGGGCCCGCATCCCGGGCAGGAAGCTCAGACCCAGCCCGAGTAGCACCAGCGCGATCGGAGTGGCAACTCCGAACTTCCCGGCGAAGTAGGAGGACGCGACGATCAGCAGCACGCCGACGACGGCGACGAGCTCGAGCTGTTCGACTCCCACCCCTGATCCTAGGACCGCGGCGCGCAGGGCGACACGCAGTGTTCGGTTGCCGTGCAGGCCGCGGCCACCCGACCGTCCGCAAGAATTCGATGGCCCTGGAGGCTGTGATCGACAACACTGGAGATGCCCGGGGCCTCGAGCATCACGAGCTGCACACCGGTTCCGGGCTGCACGCAGCAGCCGAACATCGGAGGTGACTCGATGGCACAGGTGCGGGTCTACAACCTCGGATTCGACCCCGAGACCGGGATCGGCGAGCTCCTGCACACCACCAGCGTGCGCCACGCCTTCGGCATGATCCGGCGGGAGGTCGCGAACCCGGTCGAGCTCACGATCGTCCAGGACAGGATCCTCCCCACTGCTCTCGAGCTCACCCGTGAGCTGAGCGGGGCCTGGGTGGAGGGCGCTGGGCAGCGCTCGATCGGCTTCTCCTATCGGGCGATCCATGAGCGGGATCGCTGGACCTGCGCGTACTGCGGGCGGCCCGTCTCCAAGAGCCCACCGTGCGAGGGCCTGCTCGCCACTGTGGACCACATCCTCCCGGTCTCTCGCGGAGGCCCGTCGTCCTGGACGAATCTGGTCTCCGCCTGCAAAGAGTGCAAAAACCGCAAGGCGGACCGCACTCCGGCGGAGGCGGGCATGCCACTGCGGGTGCGCCCCTATGACCCGGCTCTCGCCCAGCGGGTGCTCCTGGCCGGGGGCCGGTTCCCGCTGCTGATCAGCGGGTGACCGCCACCAGGCGCAATGTGGCAACGTGAGCATCGCCGCACCCCCACTCAACAGCAGATATCTCATCTGTGAGTTACGGTCGCTGGATGACTGAGAACGAGGACTACCTGGCACGGATCGGCACTCTGATCCGTGACGCCCGTCAGCACTCCGGCCTCACCCAGGCCCAGCTCGCCACCGAGCTCGGCACGAGCCAGAGCGCCGTGAACCGCATCGAGAAGGGTCAGCAGAACCTCACGCTGGAGACCATTTCGAGGATCGGGTCGGCGCTCGACTCGGAGCTCGTGGGCCTCGGGACCTCCGGGCCGAGCCACCTTCGCGTGCAGGGCGAGACCACCCTCTCCGGTGTGATCGATGTGAAGTCGTCGAAGAACGCGGGCGTTGCTCTGCTGTGCGCGTCGCTGCTGAACACGGGAACCACGGTGCTGCGCAAGGTCGCGCGCATCGAGGAGGTCAACCGGCTGCTCGAGGTGCTCACGTCGATCGGCGTGAAGGCCACCTGGCTCAATGCGGACAACGACCTCGAACTGCGCGTTCCGGCAACCCTGGACCTCTCCTCGATCGACGCGGACGCCGCCCGCCGCACCCGCTCGATCATCATGTTCCTGGGTCCGCTGCTGCATCGCGCCGGGAAGTTCCAGCTCCCCTACGCGGGGGGCTGCGATCTGGGCACCCGCACGGTCGAGCCGCACATGTCGGCGCTGCGCCACTTCGGTCTCGAGGTGGTGGCCACCGACCACCACTACCAGGCCAGCACCTCCCCGATCTCCGGGCCGCGGCGCCCGATCGTGCTCACCGAGCGCGGCGACACCGTCACCGAGAACGCACTGCTGGCCGCGGCGCTCTACGACGGCGAGACCGTCATCCGCAACGCAAGCCCGAACTACATGGTCCAGGACCTGTGCTTCTTCCTCGAGAAGCTCGGTGTGACGATCGAGGGCATCGGCACCACCACGCTGCGCGTGCAGGGGAAGTCCGCGATCTCCACCGACGTCGACTACGCCCCCAGCGAGGACCCGATCGAGGCGATGAGCCTCATCTCCGCCGCGATCGTGACCCGGTCGAGCATCACGGTGCGCCGGGTCCCGATCGAGTTCATGGAGATCGAGCTCGCGCTGCTCGAGGAGATGGGCCTGCAGTACGACCGCTCCGAGGAGTACCTGGCGGAGAACGGGAAGACCCGCCTGGTGGACATCACCACCCATGCCTCGGATCTGAAGGCACCGATCGACAAGATCCATCCCATGCCGTTCCCCGGCTTGAACATCGACAACCTTCCGTTCTTCGCGGTGATCGCCGCGACCGCGGAGGGGCAGACGATGCTCCACGACTGGGTGTACGAGAACCGCGCCATCTACCTCACCGAACTCACCAAGCTCGGTGCGAACGTGAAGCTGATGGATCCGCACCGAGTGCTCATCGAGGGGCCGACGCGGTGGAGCGGCGCGGAGCTGGTCTGCCCGCCGGCGCTGCGCCCGGCCGTGGTGATCCTGCTGGCGATGCTCGCCGCGAAGGGCACCTCGGTGCTGCGCAACGTCTACGTCATCAACCGTGGCTACGAGGATCTGGCGGCCCGGCTCAACAAGCTCGGAGCTCGGATCGAGACGTTCCGGGACATCTGAGCCCGCGACTGCTGCTGCGCCTGGGCCTGGGCCTGACCTGGGCCTGGGCCTGGGCCTGGG